>CAZFDX010000666.1:0-5657 GCA_964518325.1 uncultured Alcaligenaceae bacterium
AGGCGGTCGAGTTTGTTGATGTAGGCAATCCGAGGAACCTTGTATTTGTTCGATTGGAACCAAACGGTTTCGGACTGAACTTCGACGCCACCGACCGCGCAGAAAACACCGACGGCACCATCCAACACCCGCAGCGAGCGTTCGACCTCTGCGGTGAAATCGACGTGGCCGGGGGTATCGATGATATTGATTTCGTTATCACCCCAGTCGATCGAAACCGCAGCACTGTTGATGGTGATCCCTTTTTGACGTTCGAGCGGGTCGAAGTCGGTGGTGGTATCACCAGTGTCAACGTCACCGACTTTGTGTTTGGTGCCGCTGTAGTACAAAATTCGTTCGGTAGTGGTGGTTTTACCAGCGTCTACGTGTGCAATAATGCCAATGTTGCGCAGTTTGTCAAGCATGAGGTCTGCGACCGGGTGATTTTGGCCCTTCCGGCTCCTGAAATTCCAAATGAATAAGCGAGACCTACCACACGGCAGGAAAACCCGTTATTCAACTAAGTATAGAGTTAGGGATGATGCCCAACGGTTCAAGCGAAAACATCGCAATTGGGCTAGAACATCTTCTCCAATTACCAATTTATATGAATTTGGGGTGAGTCTTGTCTAGTGGGAATGGATGAAGGTTCTACGAAGAAAATGGCTGACCGCTATTTTTTTCTTGATTTTTGAAGCCTTTGGAGTTTTCCCAACTGTCGAAGCAGGGGCAATAGAAACGCCCTGAAAGAATCCCGCATGCCATCGTTCTGACCCAATGTGGGGGACGCACTCCCTGCTAGCTCTGGGGGGCCTGAAATAATCCCCTCCATCATCCCTTTGAGCCTTTATTTTCCAAGGTTATCTTTCGGTTTGTTGATCCGTCTTCTATTCTAGATCAGTAGGAAACTTCTGTGCTTTGGGGATTGTCTTTATGTTGAAGTTATACCGTTACACCGTGGCCGCGTTGGCCCTGACTTTCGTGATTGTTACCATTGCAACCCTTTCTATTGGTCAGGAAAAAAAATCGCCGGTCATCCGCTATTACGGCCATTCTTGGTTTGTTTTAGAAACGACCGATGGCACGAAGATTGCCTTCGATCCCCATGCCATTACCGAATATGGTTTGCCGGAAATGGAAGTCGATGTGGTTTTGATTTCCCATCCGCATAACGATCACGATCGCTTTGAAGTCCTCAAAAATGCCGAGACCGTGAAAAAATTCTACGGGACGATTCCCAAAGGGAAGAAAAACGAATGGAACGAGGTCAAAGAGACCATCAAAGGGAAAATCAAAATCCGCAGCGTGGGGCTGTATCACGATGATGAAGGGGGAGCCAAACGGGGGAAAACCTCGGCAATGATTGTCGAGGCCGATGGCTTGACCTTTTGTCATTTAGGGGATTTGGGCCACAAACTTACCGAAGAGCAAATCGAAGCGATCGGCCCGATTGACGTATTGATGATTCCCGTCGGGGGCATTTTTACCATCAACGGGGACGAAGCCAAAGATGTCGTCAAGCAGCTCAAACCCAAACGCTACATTTTCCCCATGCACTACGGAACCAAGGATTATCCTCACATCCAAGATTACACCGAGTTCCTTGATAAGCAAAAGGATGTGCGAAAGTTAGAAGATAGCAATGACTTTACCATTCCTCTCGATGTCAAACCGGAACGCCCCACGATTATTACCCTCAATTTTAAGCCTGCCAAATAGTCACGAGAGAGACTACCAAAAGACATCAAAGAGACTTCAGAAAGCCCCCCAAGAGACACCCAAGAGAGACTCTAGAGAGATATTTGGGCAAGGTCACTCCGATCAGCGGAATGTTCACTTTGGGCGAACTCATCCAAAGAAACACCAAATGGATATTTGGGCAAGGTCACCTATTTTGCTAGTCTCACTTCGATTGATTATCTATTCATAACCTTATGAAACCTTCTGTTGTTGGAATTGATTTAGGAACAACCTTTAGCTTGGCGGCCTACGTTCGTGAGGGCCGTCCTGAGGTCGTGCGTGATGAAACTGGGGTCGCTTTGATTCCCAGTTGTTTGAGTTTTCACGAAGATGGCTCGGTATTGGTGGGCACTGCCGCGAAAGCCCGTGCCTTGGCCGATCCCCAGCACACCATCTTCAGCGTGAAACGCCTCATGGGCCGAACTTTGGCCGACCTTCAGAAAGAATCGCAACTAATTCCCCATCAGATTATTGAGCGGGATTTAGGTCGAAACCGCAAAGTCCTTTTCGTGAAAATTGGTGACCGAGAATATACCCCCGAGGAATTGTCGGCCATGATTCTCAGGGAGGTCCGTCAACGAGCGGGCAACCCCACGAAAGCGGTCATCACCGTGCCGGCTTATTTTAACGATTCGCAACGTCAGGCCACCCGCGATGCCGGAAGAATCGCGGGCCTCGATGTGTTACGCATCATCAACGAACCCACGGCCGCGGCCCTTGCCTATGGATTAGACAAAACCCAATCTTCTACGGTGGTGGTTTATGACCTCGGGGGGGGGACCTTCGATTGCTCGATCCTTTCCATTCGTGATGGAATTTTTAAGGTCCTCGCAACCAATGGCGATACCTTTTTAGGCGGCGATGATTTTGATCGTGCTTTGATGAATCATGCGGCCCAAGCATGGGGGCTAAATCTCGACCAAAAAGACCCCTTCTTGTTACAGGCGCTTCGTTCCCGAGCCGAAGAAGTCAAAATCGCTTTATCTCAAAACGAGTCCACCGATTTTGCATTGGCTTATCAAGGTCAGAACCATCACCTTCAAGTAACTCGTGCCCAATTCGAGTCGCTGATTGCTCCTTTAGTCGATCGAACATTAGAAAAATGCCGTGCGGCCCTTCGAGATGCTCAACTGCGGGCCAAACAAATCGACGAGGTCATCTTGGTGGGTGGGTCTTCTCGCGTTCCTTTGGTTCGGCAAAAAGTGGCCGAATTCTTTGGCAAAACCCCACACACCGATTTAAACCCCGATGAAGTGGTCGCCCTTGGAGCTGCCGTGCAAGCCGATATCCTCTCGGGCACTCGTCGGGATATGCTGCTGCTCGATGTGGTTCCTTTGTCTCTCGGAATCGAAACCTTAGGTGGTGTGGTCGATAAGGTGATTCATCGGAACACGCCGATCCCCGCCCGAGCGACCACTCGCTACAGTACATCGGTCGATAATCAAACCGCAGTGATATTGAATATCTATCAAGGGGAACGAGAATTGACCAAGGACAATCAACACCTTGGCACCTTCAAACTCAGCGATATTCCCCCCATGCCGGCCCAATTTCCTCAAGTCGATGTGACCTTTTTGGTCAACGAAGATGGCCTATTAACCGTAACCGCCAAGGAACAACGCTCGGGCCGGTCGGCACAAGTCACGGTGGAAGCAACACATGGTTTAACCCGAGAGGAAGTCGATCGGCTGATTGAAGAGAGTGTCGTCCATGCCCAAGAAGATTTTGATGCCCGTCGATTTATCGAATTCAAAGCCAAGGCCGAAGCCGACCTACGGCACACCGAAAAAGCTCTGGCCGAAACGGGTGAAATTCTCGACCCCACGCAGCGCGAAACTCTAGAAAAGTGTCGGCAAGAATTGCTGCAAGCCATGCAAGGTCAGGATGTCGATCGCTTGCAAAAGGCCGTAGTCGCCTTCGGGAAAGCAACCCTTCCGTTAGCAGAGGCCCTGATGAATCGCGTGGTCAAACAAGCGCTGAGCGGCAAAACAACAGCCGAGGTCGATGCCAATCAAATCCAGTAAGGAAACGGATTCATTAACGAAGCCGATTCGGTAACGATACGGATTCGGTAGATCAAGCTAGCGAAACCAGTTCGTGGACATCAACAGAAACGACATCGACGACCAAGGCCTTAGACTCGGTTTCCGCCAAGCTAGCGGAACTAGTTCGTGGACATCATCACAGGGATAAAATGGTGTAGTCATTTCGCACGGCAATAAATTACCGATGACCTTGGCTTTGTCAGCGAAAATTCATCCCCGCGAGAGAGAGAAAATGCTGCAGTCTCCCCGCACGCTATCCGAAAATTGCCGAATTGCTGGGACTCGAAACGAAACAGAAGAGGCTCTCATTCGGAGTTGTTTAGAATACCCTTGGGACGATGCAAGGTTTTTGATTTTTTCCGATTGGTTGGAGGAGAATGAATTTTCTGAGGTGGCCGATTACATTCGGAATGCACTCAGTTGGGCAGAAACGTGGCGACGCCCCCCGACGGCGGTCAGGGAGTATTGGGCCTCACGCATGGGTTCCAACATTGCTGAGAAGAATGGGTACATTCGGGGCTTTCCGGCCATTTTGTCGATTTCGCTCGAAGATTGGTTAAACGATCCCCCTGAGAATGAAGAGTTTTTCTGGGGACTTAATCTCAGTGATTTCACGATCGATCATTTTGTTGAGTTTTTGAGTAGCGAACGCTTGGCCAACCTTTCTGTATTGAGTTTGAATCCGATTCGGCTCCAGCCCAGCACTGTGACTATCCAACAATTACTTTCCAGCCGTCGGGTAATGAATCGTATTAATGCGTTGGATCACCTGTGTGTTTTGAATCTTCGGAATACCCTACTGGGACAATTACATACCGAAACACTTTTACAATCGATCCAATTTCGCAATTTGCAATCGCTAGTGCTGGAGGGGAATATCGTGGCTCCGGCATTTCTCTTTCAGGAAGATTGGCAACATTTGCGCACGATACGGAGCCTCGACCTTGCTTCCAATCGATTAAATTGGGACCTCTCGGGATCGTCGGGCTTTCGCCTTTATGGCCATTTGCAATACTTGCGATTGAGTAGCAATAAGATCATCTTTCGCCCAAATTCACGGAAAGAACCACAATTCCCCGAGTTATTGGTGCTGGATTTAGCAGGTGCTTGCCTTTCCAACGATTCGATTCGGGCATTGGCAACCTCGGAGGATTTCCCAAAATTAGAACGACTCAATTTATCCAGCCATTATGAGCTTTCTCCTGAGATCATTGCCGATTTTTTGAAGGGGCTTACTTTGCCTCGGTTGAAATGGCTTCATATCGATCGTTTTTATCTCAACAGCGTCAAAAAAGCCCATAGAATCAGATCGATTGCTCAAGAGAAAAAAATCGAGATCATTTCTTAACAATGCTTACAAAGTTGCCCTTCCTCATCAGGATGCGTGTGAGAGTTTCCAACAAACGGATGAAGAAATCGCTTTACCTGAATTGAAAAAATGAAACCCAAAGGATCGATGAATCGTAGGAATCATAAGGATCGATGAATCGTAGGGCCGAGCCAAGGGGGCTGTGTCAAGGAACTCTCTCATCACTGAGAAAACCAAGTCGGTTCAATCCCCCCCGATGGGGTTGCCGATAAGACTAGGAATGTGGTATAAGCAACGTACGGTGACTAGAGCAACGTACTGTGGTTGAATTATCGCACAGTGGTACAAGTAACGTATTGTGGCATAAGCCATGAATATGGCATAAGCAAACCTACGAAAGGTTTTTCTCGAAGGCGCCCCTAAAATAATAAGTGAACCTGTCCAAGGTCTTGCGGTGAGGCCCGAGGAAGGCAAACACTCTCAAGGAATGAAGAATGAAGCGAACATCATACCATTGGGTTGGTTTTGGGCTTTCGGTAGCAGCGGCCTTTCTGCTTTTGGTGGGGTTGTACCTTGCGATTCTG
>CAZFDX010000667.1:0-2481 GCA_964518325.1 uncultured Alcaligenaceae bacterium
GCCTGCTCGTTGAAGAGGATAAACAATCGATCACCCTGAAAGTCGAAAACGCCGTTCTGAAGAAAATTCAGAAAGAGGAAATCGATACGATCCGCGTTCAGGAAAAATCGATGATGCCCGAAGGTCTGGATAAAAACATGAGTGTCCAAGATTTTCGTGATCTGGTTCGATATGTCATGGCCGACCCATTCTGGACCAACGTCACCGTCACGGTGGGTAAAGAACAATTAACGCAAAAAGTGGGAGTAAGTGGCAGAATTTCTTTGCCAGAAACCAAGGAAGCCACACCGGTTACCATTAGTGGGTTTGTCGAAGCACCTGCCGACATGGAACTTCGTTTCCGCGTGGGGATCAAGGAACCTTTCACATTGATTGTGGGAGAGCAGGGGACGCAGGTCGTGAAAGACCCTGGAAGCGGCTCCGATGTTTTCCCCGATCAACGCGAGGTAAAACTCAAACTCTCCAAAGGAAAGAATCTCATCCGAATTGAGACAAAAACTCAAGGGAAAGATCAAGCGATCTATGCACGCTTCCACGATCCCGAACGAAAACTCCGCTACGGTGATTGACCCTTCGAGCATTCTGGTATAGAGATTAACCCTTCCAGAGTTCCTCAAAATCTATTGTTCAAGAAGTGTTAATGCGTTGATTCAAAAATCACCTCGTTCTTATATCGATAGGGATAACCTGTTGATGAAAGGAACCTTGATGATTCAAGAAAGGAACCCTGACGATTCGTTAGAGTGTCTTTATTGGATCGAGAGGATTACCCCTCCGATGATGACTACCGGATCATTCTGATTCACCGGTTTACGGTTTGGGTTCTTCGACCGGTTTGACAAGCATTGGCTCTTTTCCTTTCGGGGCGGACCGCTTATCGCGGGTTTGTGTGATGCTCAGGGCATTCCCTTTATCATCCTGAATCACGGCAGCGCCATCTTGTTTGAGGTCTTTCCAAGTGATTTCCTTTCGAGTGGTCTTGGTAATTTCGTTGCCTTTATCGTCTTTTTTACCGGTGGATTCGATCTCTTCGAGGTAGTATTTGGTATCCTTTGTTAAGGGGATATGCATCCCGTAACTGATGCCAATTTTTCCATCCCCCATCGAAACCCACAACACAATTTCCTTCTCGCTGATCTCGGTGATACGCCCCATGACCTTGGGGCGTTCGGCCTCTTTTTTCACGGGGGGTTTCTCTTCCGAGTACGACGTCACCGAGACAACGGTCAACGATAAACAACAGAGCAACAGATACTTCAACATTGGTTTCCTCGAATGAACTAGAGTCTATTCCACTCAACGATTTATCTTAAAAAGAGATTGACCCTTGACAGAAATTTCTCACAGAGAAATTCAGGTCAAAGGCCAATTTTATGGGAAGTTAGTTGGTGGAATTCAGCGATTAGAACTGGTCTAACCAGAAGTGATTGCCCCGATAGTACTTTTGGTTTTGCCACAGTTCGTAGCGCCAGTTTGGCTCTTTGAAGGGAGGGTAAGCCATGTATGCCGGAGGACGCTGATAGGGCTGACCCAACGGCTCGGGATACTGGGGGCTGTAAGTCGGCCAGTAATTGTGGGGGAAGTACGAGTAGGGATAGTAATACCAACGGGGAAGGGGGGGTTCCTTGGCTTGGCTAGTGCTGGGAGCCGCCAAGAACAAACCTGTGAGAATCGCCAAAGCGATTACATATCGACGCATCATGGTGAAATCGTCCTCCTGTAACGAGTGCCAGTTTTCTTCTGGCGTTTCCTAACCTCCCTATCGTCACCTCTCTCAACCAGAATTTTCTCCTACCAGATAAATGAGGAATTATGAAACGACCCGCGCTCGATTTACGCCGAAAATACGGGTTGTAACGACCCCGCTCTCCTACTGGGGATACCTTCTGAATCCTTTCAAGGTTGTTTTGTTGTCGGCTCATGCCCCTCTTCCACTGCGGATACCTCCTGATTTTGCTCTTTGCGATCGTTTCTATTCCTGCCAAAAGTGCTGCCTTGGAACCGGAACGTGCTGATTCTTGATGGACGAAGGCCCACTCCTCCTTCTTAGTTGATTTGTTGCCTTTCTTACATGAATCGGGGCCGAGACTTCTTCACAACTTCGTAACGTCTCGAAAATTCCAACGGAATCGCGTATCATAATCTTAAACGTATGTGAGGAATAACGATGCCGATTCGATTGGCTGCACCAAAACCCAATCTCAGTCCGCTTTCGGGTTATCTGAATCGGGCAATGGGAAAGTATCGTCGTGTGGTTCTGTTTCGTAACGGCTCACTCATTTTTTTAACAGCAACCTTCGCTTGGCTGATCGTCTCAATTCTGGATTCGTTTGTTGATTTCCCAAGCTACCTGCGAGCTTTATGGACACTCGCTTGGGCTTTTAGTGTGGGGTATGCCTTTCGGCGTTATGTTTCGATCCCTTGGAGAAGGGCAAACAACCCCATGTGGGTTGCAGAACGGATCGAAGCGCGTTTCCCAAC
>CAZFDX010000668.1:0-2944 GCA_964518325.1 uncultured Alcaligenaceae bacterium
TTCCGTATCTACGCCGTCGATATCGATGGCTCGAACCTTCGGCAAATCACGGGACTGGCTGAGGATTCCGGTTGTGTGAATGTTCCCCCTTTGCGGTTCGATGCCCAAGGAAATAAGCTCAACGACGAGGCCCGCAAACGCTTAGATTATGACGATATTGACCCGACCGCTCTGCCTGATGGGACCGTGATTTTCGCATCGAGTCGGCAACCCGATACCGGTGGCCGCGACCGCAGAGCGACCCAAATTTGGATCAAAGAACCCAAAGGAACTCCCCGACCTTTAACGGCCAGTCGGGCGAATGATCGTTGGCCTTACCTTGCAGCGGATCGATCGATCATTTTCTCGCTGTGGAGCTACCAACCCGAAGTGATTTCTCTCGATGGAACGGGCATTGTTCGGCACACCCCCCCCCGTGCGGAGTTGACCGCTCCGGTCGATCGGTGGTTGGGTGCGACGATTACTCCTTCGGGCGAGCAATTTAGTCAAGTGCTGAAATTAGTGCAGCCGGTGTGGCGGCCCCGTCCGTTGATGAATGGCAACATCGTTTGTATGACACCGGAAGCATCGGCAGGGACTCCGTTCACGCCCGAGAATGAAACCCCCGAACAGAAACGATTTTATGTGCTACAGGCACCGCATGGAAGTGTGACCTCGGCCCCGAGTTCTTTGGGAGTCGGTAGCACACTTCCGGAACCGGCGGATGTGGACCTTCGTTGGTTGGTCGGCCACGATTCGCAACAGAGACCCTTAAGTTTAGCGACCCCTAGCCCCGCTCCGAATCATCAAATCGTCTTGGCCGGCGCACCGGTGATCGATGGAAAAGTTTCTGATTATGGGCTTTATTTGGCCGGTACCGATCCGTGGGCGAATTCTCCCGATGGCCCTCCGACAACCCTCACACCTTTATTCGACGATCCGAATTTCATCGATGCCGAACCCGTCGCTGTGTATGTTCGCCCGATTGAGAATGGACCGATTCGCAGCCCTGTTGCTTGGCCTGCCGATCTGGAGCAAGAGATCAAATTGAGTTCGGGCAAAACCTACAAAGGCCCTGCTGCGAAAATCGAGGCTCGACAATTAGGGGTCGAGGTCACGGGTCTATTTCGGGGACAAACCCCCAAAAGCGGAGCCGGCCCTATCATCCCGCAGTTCCCCCCCTCTTCCATCAAGAAGATGGTGCTTTATGCTTCCCACCGCGATCGATACGATGACCCCGAGCAACCCGTTGTGCGCGGGAGTTTGGAACGATTACTGGAAGCCGACACTCGTGATGGCGGCCAAGGCGGGATGTTTGAGACGAACGTACCCATCGGATCACCAACCTTACTCATGGGCATTGGGGCGGATGGAAAAATTGTCCGCGTGGTCTCTCAAACCAATGCCACCTTTTATGCCTACGCCGGCGATCATGTCAGCGGTGCCCGAGCGGGAGGATACCATTTTTGTACCGGTTGTCACACAGGACATACCTTCACCGGAAACGATATTGCAGAAAAGGTGCGCTAGTGCGCTCACTGCCGAGCCGACGAACTGAGGTACTGCCAAGCTGAGGTACTGCCGAGCCGACTTGCTATTGCTTCCGAATCATGGGCCACGCCGGTACGATTTTCTCTTCACTCCCAACGGGCTTGCCTTGTAATTTCTCTTCGCTGGGAACCGTTTTGACCGAGGATTTTTCTTCGATCGGTCGACCTAATGTTGCCGATTGCTCCGCTTTCGGTTCGAGAATTTCAAGCGGAAGTGGCGCCGGTTTCCCGATCGGCTGCCCCTCCAAATTTTCGGGTGTTTCGCTCGCACTGGGAATAATCGGCGGCAGTTTAATGGGGCTAGGTCTTTCCAGCGGAGGGTAAACTTCACCGGCATCGGGTGGAAGGGTCGGCGGGGGCAGAATCAAACGACGTTGCGAAAACATCGGTGGTAACATGGTGGGTTTCGGCATCGCTAGCACAGGTCCTACCGAGTCGGGTTCTTGCAGCGGAATCGTGACGATCTGCGGTCGCGGCGGAATCAATTGAGGGCCACGCATTTCGGGATCGACAATTTTCGGGACTTTCGGCAGCTCGGGTAAGGACGGGGTACTCGGTATCACTGCGGGTAACCCATCGATCACTTTCCCCGTAGGAATCGATTGAGGAACGGCAGGCCCCGAAGGGATCGGCACGGGAAGGGGCGTGGGCAAAAGCGATTCGGCAGGCATGGCACCCGATGGATAAGGGCGCCATTGTGTTTGATAATACCCATAGTAAGGCGTGAACCGAGGCAGAGGAGTTGAAACCACCGTCGAGGTGACCGGTGCCGGTAAAGGCACCTTGGCTGATTTATCAAAAGCCGACAGAGGCGACTCCCAAAGGACCACCCCCGCGAAAAGACAAACATACAAACGCATATTCAACTCCTCATCCATGAAGAGAAAAAGAGAAGGTTAATTCCGAGGATTATTGGGTCGAGGGATGCCGACACCACCGCCGCCACCGCCTACCGGTCGCAGTCCGCCCGTCCCGAACCCTGGATTCGCCATCGAACCGCCGGTACCTAATCCGGTACCTAATCCAGCACCCATTCCACTACCCAATCCCGTGCCCTGACCAACTGGAGCGACTAATCCCCCTGTGGGAAGAAGGGTGGTTCCCCCCAACGATTGAAAGTAGTTTCCCGTATTCAGAAAGCGAACACGGGTACCGATCGTAATTCCCTGCAAAAATTCTTCCGCACCGGTCGAGCCACTGGCCCCGCCGACGTAAACTTGTTGCTGCAACGATTGCAAACTCGCACGAAGGTCGGTTTGTTGGCGGAATATGCCATAGGAAGTGGCTGCGTTCAAGGCACTATTGCGACTGCCAACCAAATTCAAATACGGGCTAACCCCACTCCCCGAGACCGTACTAGATCTCGTATGCCGTCTTCTGCGTGAAACAAAAAAGAAAATAAGCACAAGAGTAAG
>CAZFDX010000669.1:0-1958 GCA_964518325.1 uncultured Alcaligenaceae bacterium
CCGTGCGCGTCGTGAGTGGATTTTTGTTCTTCAAGCAGAAGACGGCATACGACGTCTAGTACGGTCTCGCGGGCTCGGAGATGTGTATCAGCGACAGGGGCTTTAGTCGCCTGATTAGTCGATCGTGTTGATTTCGCCCCCATTTCGAGACCCCATCGCATTCCACGCAACCAAAGCAACAGAGTTGCGCACAAAGCGGACCGAAGCATCCCCAAGAGTCACGTTGACCCCGCCTGGGTGCCGGCTACGAGCCGAAACATAGTTATTGCCGACCGATTGCCCCGCACAGGGAACCCCCGGAATGGCGCCGCAATAACCTTGCACATTATCGCCGGTGGTGGTGTTCGGCGGGAAGAGCGTGCTCAGGGTGGTACCGGCAGAAATGGTGTTCCAAGCCCGTCCACGCACATCGTGCCCCCCAGCGTTGGCATCGCTTCCTTGGAGAATTTCCGAGAGCATGACTGTGTTGGTCAAACCGTCGGTCACATCAGAAAGTTTCAATTGAGACATCCCAAAAAACATACCGTTGAGGTTCAACCCACGAGGATCGCTTGCTGGTGTGGCAAACCCGTTCCCGTGACAGGCCAAGAAGTTCGTGTGGAAACCTTGGCTGGAAACCTTGTTCCCGTTCGGGTCCGACGGACAAACAAATACAGTCATCCGCACCGAAGCGAACGGGGCAGACGATGTGTAATCGGGCGGATTGAGCAACCACGCTTGCAGTTGATCGGCCATGGCATTTTGTTCCACATAAGGCAGCAGGAAGCCAAGCCAATTACTTCGGTCCCGATCGACAATGCCCGGAGTCGAATACCAACCACTAAAGAAATAACCATAGGGTTGGCCTGGCGGAAGCACGCCGACGTTACTTTCGTAGTTATGGAAGGCCAAGCCGATTTGTTTTTGTCGGTTCGAGCAGCTCGCTTTGTTGGCGGCTTCGCGGACCTTTTGCACGGCGGGCAACAACAGCCCGATGAGGATGGCAATGATGGCAATCACCACCAATAACTCGATGAGGGTGAACCCTCGGGTTTTGGAAGGAGCGTGTTTCATGGGAATCCCCAAGTAAAATGAGTTGGATAAATTTAGTTAGATGCTAATCAGAGCCATTGGGGCTGTCAAGGAAATAACTCCCTTTTTGAAACAAGTAGGATGGATTCACAAGGGACAGCGGCAGTCGATTCCCCGACGGACTGGAATTAGCACCGTAGCGGTAACCATACCTTACGAGCAGGGAACCGATCGGGAGACAATTCCCTTTGGAGAAATGGGATTGAAGTAACCGTTAGGCCGTCCGGAACGATTTATCAAAAGAATCGGGGGCATCATTTTCCGCCGGAAACCCTGAGATGACGTATCTCGATTCCGCCGAATTCCGCCCGTATCCCGAAGACCGTTCCCTCTGGTTTCACCTTCGCCGATTTCACGACCTGTTTATCCAGAATGTATTGCATGGTGTCCCCTTTGATGTTGATTTCCAGATCGTGCCAATCGTTCTCTTTGATCTTCAGGGCTTTGACGTTAATATCGAACTTTTGGCCTCGGAACAACAAATCGTTATTGCATTCGGCATCCCCTTTGAATTGGAAGCGAAGGGTCACATCGCCGGCGAAAGTTTTTTTGGTTTCGATAATTAGGTCCCCTTTCACTTTCGGATCAATCTTCAACATTCCCCCGTCGGTCACGACATAGCGTTTGCCCGCAGCTTCGGTCTTACCATCAAGGTCTTCGGGCTTGCCCGATTTATCCGAATACTTTCGTAAGGTCCAACCGCTGAGGTCTTTGCCGACCAGCAGGGTAAAACCTTCTTCGAGTTTGAAATCGTCGGCAGCCCGAGAAGTACACCAGCTCAGACCGAGCAACAGCAGCAAAAGGGGAATCGAACGCATGGAGAGAACCTCATTGAGAAAAGTCATGTGGCAGGATTGACTTTATCCTATGGTGAACCCAGCTGGGTG
>CAZFDX010000670.1:0-1614 GCA_964518325.1 uncultured Alcaligenaceae bacterium
AGAACGATCTTTGAGAGTGAAATAAACATCATGGCATAGTAACATCGTTTCGGCTCCTTATGTCGAGATTCGCTTTTTGTACCACACCGAATCCTCGCGGTTGAAAGATCGGTCAAAAAATTTCGGCTTGTTCTTCGGTCAAAACATTTCGGCTTGTTCTTTCGAGATTACCCTATCTTATTCAAAATGGTCTGTTCTCGATCAGGCCCAACCGAAATTACCGAGACGGGTAAACCAATTAGGTCCGAAAGAAACTGAACATAACGTCGGGCTTGTACCGGTAGGTCTTCGAGTTTACGGGCTTTTGAAATATCTTCTTTCCAACCTTGAAGGGTTTCGTAAATGGGCTTGCATTTGGCTAGTTCGACCCCGTCGCTCAAAAAGTAATTGATTTTTTTCCCTTCGTACTCGTAACCCACACAGACTTTGATTTCCTCAAGGCCTGATAGAACATCTAACAGCATGATGGTAATTTCATCGCAACCGGCAATCGCAGCCGAGTAACGGACGGCCAATGCATCGAACCAGCCCACGCGCCGCGGGCGCCCCGTCACGGTGCCATATTCGCGCCCCACTTTCCGAATCCTTTCCCCAATTCCGTCAGGGCCATCGTTCAGTTCCGTCGGGCAAGGTCCGCTTCCCACTCGTGTAGTATAGGCTTTCGCCACACCGATGATGCGTGTGAGTTGACGAGCAGGCACCCCCGAACCGGACCAGATTCCGGAAGGTAAACTGTGCGAACTGGTCACATAAGGGAACGTCCCATGATCTATATCCAACAGGCTACCTTGAGCGGCTTCAAAAAGGATTTTCTTGCGGTCCTGAAGGGCTTCATGCAGTAGCATGGTGGTGTTAGTAATCATGGGGCGAAGTTGTTCCCCCATTTGACAATAATCGGCCCAGACCTTTTCTACTTCAAAGACCGGTGCTTTATCCGGATCGGGCGAGAGGGCCTTGATGATCTTATTTTTTCGCGGGATAATCTCACTCAAACGGGTCTTCAAATGTTCGGGATGAAGCAATTCCCCCACACGAATGCCATTGGCACGATTCACTTTATCCGAATAGCAAGGACCGATCCCGCGCCCCGTTGTGCCGATGGCTGCTTTGCCGCCGCATTCCACTTCCTCGGCAATGTGGTAAGGAAAGATCACATGGGCTTGAGCCGAAATCCGCAAACGATCTTTGGCTTGGATGCCTGCCTTTTCCAGACTTGCTAATTCTTCTAAGAGTTTTGGAGGATAGACGACCACCCCATTGGCTATCACCGCCGTCATATGCGAGCGGAGAATCCCCGTAGGCAAAAGCGAAAGAGCAAAGCGTCGCTCGCCCCAAACCACGGTATGCCCTGCATTATTTCCGCCATTGTAACGGACAACATAATCGTGTTCATCGCTGAGAAAATCGACAATTTTCCCTTTGGCTTCATCGCCCCATTGTAACCCAACAACGCACGTTGCGCTCATAACTTTCCTATAACAAGCGAACCTTTGGGCGGGACTTTCCGAGTTTCGGTCCGCAATTCATCGTAACAGTAACCCGTTAAAAGCCTACAGGGTCGGGGGATTCGGTCAAGGGGAGACGGGAGAATCTAGGGAACAAAGGGAACAAATA
>CAZFDX010000671.1:0-1663 GCA_964518325.1 uncultured Alcaligenaceae bacterium
AAGTTCCGTTGGCATTTGAACAAACTGTTACAGAGTGGTGGAAAACAGAACGAGAAGAGCTGGTTATGTAGAACTGGCATTGCGAAAGTTCAGAGAAAGGCCTACGCGGCTTCTTGAATTGATTCTTCCCAGAAGCAAGGATTTCGATAAACAAGAAATGAAACGATTCCTCAATAAAGAGTGAGTGGCTTGTGCGACGAATCATGATATCCTTTGTGCTTCCGACCGCGTTTTGCCTAGTACCGGTCGTGGGGGCGGCTCTCGTGGCGATTGCGATTCCCTCGGAGGCAATGGGGGATTATCTGAAACGAGTCCAAAGTTCGCCGATCGATTGGCTCATCCTGTCGTTGGGTTCGCTCTTGTTTTTGACCCAATCGATTTTGGCTTGGCGAGCCATGCGACCCAGTGCCGATGGATTCGATGAACGACCCGACCGCTGGCTCAATCATTTGGCCAGTGCGGCCGAGTGGTTCCCGCTATTGGGGTTGATTGGCACCGTGGCAGCCATTTTGCAAACCTTTTCGTCGATCGGTGCGCCCGGTGCCGATCCGAATAGCACCGTCCCGCGCGAAATCATTCGTCGTTATGCCCCTGCCATTACCGCGACCGGCAGCGGGTTATTCATGGCCCTGATTAACATTCTGCCTACTTGGATTGTGATGCTCGGCCGTGATCTGATTCGTTCTCTTGCGGGCGGCCCAGCACGATCGGGGACTTCACGATGATTGAACGACCGAAACGGGCCGTGACACGATTTTTTGTTCCCCTGATCGACGTGCTCATTCTGCTGTTTTGTATCTTTCTGCTTATGCCTTTTACCCAAGTTCCTACCGAGGAACTTCTCATTAATCCTCCGGATTCCGACCAACAAAAGAAGAAGGATGCCGAAGAACTTCCTAAGGATGTGCAAACTCTGCAACGAGAGCTAGAAAAGGCCCGTCGGGAATTGAGTCAACTCAAAATGGAAAAGGGGAATCTTTCCGATCGTTTGAGCGTAAAAGTTCTTGAGATTGATCCAAGGAATGGGAATCTTTACTATTTACAAGACCGAACCCGTGTTGTGGTCGATAACCAATTGGCAGCGGATACCATCATTCGCAGCCATACCAACCAAGCAAAACTCGCTGGGAAGGAACCGTTCTTTTTGCTCTTGTTCCCACGAGAGGCAACGGGTTTCCCTGAACAATCCCAAATTGATACCTACTCGAAATGGTTCAAAGAAGTGCAATACCAGTTTGATAAACCATTTCGATAAAATAATAAGGTAAGAATAACTCATAAGCTAGGAATAACTCATAAGGTAGGAATACTCTTGGGGAGACGTTTTTTCCCCCCAAGGATTTCCAAGCAGGAATCGAGAAATCACCCTCACGGAGGGATATTGGTATGAACGTCCTTTTCTTTGCCGACGGATTATTTGCTCAAACGGGTCGTTCGATCCTTGTGTTCCTCGCGGCAGTGGGAGCCTTTTTGATCGGTCATGTGTTAATCGGGTTGATTATTGGGCTAATCTGCAAAATGAACCGCAAAAAGGTTCCCGAGATTGTATCCCGCGCGATTCGTTTCATCGGCGGGTTGGCCTGTGCGGTTCTCATCTGGGAATTATTTAACGGCACGGGAGGCTTTGGACTCGGTGGGGGGGGGGAAGGGAGCGGAGAAGGGA
>CAZFDX010000672.1:0-13117 GCA_964518325.1 uncultured Alcaligenaceae bacterium
GAATGGATAAGGATGTGAGTCAGGTGGCGGGGGGGGAGAGATGGATAAAAGGGACAGAGTGAAACCGGGCCAAGCCCAAAAGGAGAACCCGTTTTGTTTTAAACAATCCAACCCGGACGGGGCATTGAATTGGAACAAAAACCCATTTTTTATTATGTTGAAAAAAAAACATTCCCCGCCGGAAGGGGAGGGGATTTAATGGGGGGGGGGGGCGGTGAAATTCCTCCGATCGAGTTTCCCGCTCCCGTTGGGAAAAAACCATCAGCCATATGGACTGCTCTCCACTTAACAGAGAAGGCTATAGGCCAAAAGTTAGAAATCCGGTTAAGGCACCCCAGACCAATCTACCTTGCCCAAGGATATGAAGATAAATTCGACTATGCCCCCGAATTTGCTTACACCAACAAAGCCTGCTGGAACGAGGAATTACCCTTCATTGTGGTTCGTTCCGTGGGGGGGCAACGCCGAATTGTTGTACCAAAATTTGAACCCACTCAACTCGGCGATCCAAAGTATGGTACTCGTGATGCCGAGCGAAACGGACCATTCCCCATCGGAGTTGCGATCGATTCCCCGATTCCATTCTCATGGCTCGATGAGCAATTTGAAAATCGAGCAGCCGTCGCTGCACTGGCTCAACAATTCGATCCAGTAGGAATTCTCAGTATTGGTGAAACCATCAATAGTTATTTCACCGTGAATACCGGAACGAAAAAATGGGAACCAAGAACAGATCGTAAAAAATCCCGTTTAATCGTCATTGGTTCAGGAAATGTATTCAATGGCAGGGAACTAAAACCATCAAATGAACAATTACTTTTACATTGTTGTAATTGGTTAATTGGCAGAGATTCCCGACTACCAAGCAACAATACAGAGAACGACGTGAATAGTGATTCAGAAAAACCAAACAAAAAATCCAATTGGAAATACCCCCGCGTGAAAATATCACAAGACAAAATTGGCTTTTGGGAACTTGCCCCTTGGGTGGGGCCTCCGGTAATTTTCTTATATTTGGGTGCAGTCGTTTGGTTGATTAGAAGATTAAGATAACTGAGCGAAATATAAAGGATTGAAAAATGAACTGGAAATCGACATTTATATTAATTCTCACTCTCGCGGGAGTGATCGCTCTGATTTCATATAGGGGTTTCATCGCCGAAAAAATCGGTTTGATCCCTCAGCAATACCCCAAGGGAGAAGCAAAGTCTCTTGAAGTATTAAAAGAATTGAATAACAAAGAATGGAAATCGATTCAAATCAATCGAACAGGGTTCAGCCCGATTATCTTAAAAAAGAAAGAACCATCAAATAAACGAGATGGCTTCCAATTGGATGGCGATTGGGCAGTACGCTCAGAAGTGGTCGAAGAACTCGTCGATACTATCCAAAATATCTCCACACGCTTTCAACCAGTACCTGAAACGAAACTATCCGATTTAGAGAAAGATGCCAAGGAAAAAGTTGAAATAATCATTGAAACATTCGATACCACGAATCCATTTAAGTTATGGTTCTACCAGCCAAAAGAAAAGGCAGGAGAAGACCCATTCACGATACCAGTCTTCTTAAGAGTTAATAATGAGCCAGAATATATTCGATTATCACCCGAGATTATTTCAATCGTCAGTCGATCGGTAGAATCCTACCGAATGCGACAAATTTTTGACCAAAATACCCGAGAACGAATTGTAGAAACCGTATCTCTCGATGCGGCACCCGCTGCTACCCCAATCGTTTCCGATCAGGTTCAATTGATTAAGGTCAATACCCCTTCAGGAGGCTATACATTACGCAGAATCGCACCAAATCCAAAGCCCATGCCTCCCTACGATCGACCTACGAATGAACCGGTGATTTCCACAATCCGAATGGCAGAAGTTTGGCGTGTGAGCAACGGAGGAAGTGAATTTCGTGTCGATCCAACCGTACTGCAAAAGGTCCTCCAAGCGATACCAGAACTCTGGGTTGAAAAGTTCGTATTAAATACAGATACGATTTTGAGTTATGGATCAATGAATGGAATTATCGATGATCCATTCAGTTACGCGGTTCGAGTGGCCGTCAATCTAAAATTATCAGAGATATTCCATTCTGGAAATCATTTCCAATTTGCCAGAGGATTAGATGATAGTGATAAAAATAAAAGGGTAATATCACTAGAATATAAAAATGGAATCACTAGGACCTTGCACATCGGGAGCATTTCCCGAGTCGAAACAAAAGTTGAGAATCCGCCCAGCCTTAACCCGATGCTTCCACCTCAACCCAAGATTACTGAAATTAAATACTACTATGCCAAGGTGGGAAATTCTCCATTGATCTTTGAGATTAATGGGGAGAAACTATCTGATATTCTACTAGAAAATTCTCCTTCGGATGATCTGCCTAAACCCAAGGATGATCCCCTCGGGGTTGTCCAAAAGGGTTCCCCCTTCCAACAGATACGCGATAAAAATCCAATCAGAATTGACACTGATTCCGTCGAATCGGTCAGAATAGAGACGGATATGAGAACGATTGAATTGAAAAAGACAAAACGAAATCCTCGAAGTGAATCTGCCAATTCTAAATCTGACCGATGGGATATTATTGAACCGAATCGCTATTTGGCCGATACAAAATCCGTTCAAGATTTACTCAATTCATTAAGTCAACTCAAAGCGAATTCATCAGAAATAATCGATCAAAAACAAATACAAGGGGGTGCTGGTGGCCCTGATGAGCAAATCGATATAATGAGTCTTGCGAATAAAAAAGATTATACGAAAGTGACCCTCAACTACGAGGCGAATTCCGGTTTAGCTTCGAGAACGATCTATTTGGCAACGAGAAAAAACAATTTAGGTCAAACTGTTTTAATCAATCAAGAACAACTATCCGTCAGTTACTTAATCAATAGTGCGAATACAGAGTTTCTGAATAAGCCTGATAGGGCTTATCGATCTCGAAAATTGTTCGACATTCCAGAAGAAAATCGTATCATTGGCATTGAAGTAAAAGGCGCTAACTCCTATCAATTACAAGAATTCGTCGGAGACAAAGTAACATATCGATTAAAGGAGCCAATCAATCTGGATGCAGATAAAGCGATTGCTTCTAAAATTATGAATGATTTAAAATCCGCCGAAGCGATTGCCTTTGTCTACGATCCCCCAACAGAAGCAGAAAAACGCATCAATGAAATTAACACAAAAATAGTATCCTCATTGATGAAGATAGTGACCCCTTTATGTGGTTTTGATTTCGATTATCGGACAATTCTCGGGGCGTATGAAAATCCCCTCTCTCAGTATGGGCTTACCCAATCAGCCACTTTGGTGACGATTGAATTCAGTGGACCGAATCGAGTTCAGCCTAAAAAACTCCTTATCGGTAAAGAGAACCCTGAAGAGAAATTTTATTATGCTAAATTTGAGAATTCCCCGACGGTATTTACCATCGATCAGGAACTAGGCAATGCATTATCAAAGGGAGCGCTGAAACTACTTCCTACCCTAATTTGGGAGGGTACAAGTGACGATATTTCCTCAGCAAAAGTAAAGGTGCCTAATGGTCTTTCCTATTCGATTGAACAAGTCAATAATCAATGGGTTCTCAAACAACCCAAAGAAATAAAACTAAAGAGTGCAAACATCCTCCCCACACTGGGAGCTTTAGCCACCATCAAAGCAGACCGCTATGAAACTTTAACTTCGGATAATCTTGCCAAATACGGGCTAGATCAACCCGAAATTGAATACGATTTTACAACTGAAATCAAGAATAATGAAAAAGAGGCTACACCAAAGCAATTACAAAGAACCATCAAGATCGGAAAGCCGATAGCCGAAGTCAAAGGTCGCTATGCAATAACAAATCAATCACCTGCTATAATTTATTTAAATGAAGAAACAGTCAAGTCATTAAATAAATCAGTGTTTGATTTAATTGATAAAGAATTGATTCGAGTTGAACTTGACAAAATCAAAACCATCACTCTCACCGGCAAGGATTCTACAACCCGAATTCAGAAAGAAGGATTAAAATGGATCATCGAAGGATTCCCTGTTGAGATAGACAAAAACACGTTCGATTCATTCCTCTCCGCACTCACTAAGTTTGAGGTGAGTGCGGTGGTCGATTTTGAATCCGAGGAGTCATTAAAGACCAAGAATTTGGATGAAAAATCATATGCGAATCAAATCCTGATCGAAACCGAAGACAAAGTCCAGTATCGTTTAATGATCGGTAGTGAGGTATCGACAAAGAAAGATTCTCGATATGTTTATGTCTCGAACTCTCCAATCATTGGGATTATCGATAATGACCTTCTGAGAAAAATCAATTTAACTAAATTGGACCTTGTTAACAAAGACTTACTCAAGTTTGATGCGAATGATATTCTCTCAATCTCACGTCAGATGGAGAATGAATCTTTTCAAGCCACCTTTAATGGATCAATATGGGAAGGGACCGAACCGAATAAATTTGTTGGAGATAATCCCACGTTCGATGAATTGACAGAATTCCTCTCTAAACTACGTGCAAATCGCGTGGAAGCATTCGAAGTCAAGGATTTATCCCCATATGGTCTCGATAAACCTCGAATCAAATTAACGATTGAGTACATTCAAAAAGGAAAACCTATTAAGAAAATTCTTCAGATAGGAAATAATGTGGATAATAGTCCTCAAAAAGGAGCTTTCGCCCAATTAGAAGGGTCTAACTCAGTTGTCGTTCTCAATCCACAGTTTATTGAGCTAGTCAGTGCGAAGCGACTTCATTTTCAGGATAAAAATTTGGCACGACTTATCTCGGTAGATAAAATTCAGATTCAAAGAGGGGCTACGGAATACACCCTAGAGAAACCAAAAGGGAAATGGGTTATCACCTCACCGCAAGAGGCAGAGTGTGAAGACGAGGCAGTACGGGAAATCATTGATTCACTCGCAAAACTTAGAGCCGATACAATTATTGCCGATAAGGTCAATGATCTCAAACCATATGGCTTAGATCGTCCCGAAAAATGGAAACTATTTAACGGAAATAAAGAAGTATTATCTCTTTTAATTGGGGATTTTGAAACTTCTATTAAAGATGGGCAGAAGGTTTCTACTAAACGAAGATATGCCAAACTTGAAAACAAAGAAATGATTGTGTTATTGAATCCGACCCTTTCAACCCAACTCACTGCGGAAGTCAAAAAACGGAGCTTATGGCCAAGTCTAGATGTTTCTCAAGTCAACAAAATACGAGTGGATATAAAAGGGGAAGCAGGATCATTTGAATTGATAAAATCACCATTGGGCTGGTCCGACTCTAAAGAACCGAGACAGAAAATATCGAGTGACAAGGTCATTCAATTCCTCGATAAACTTGCTTCACTCAAAGCGGAACGATTCATAATTCTCAAGAGCGATGAGGCAACCCTGAAGCTGTATGGGCTAAATCCACCTGAGCGGATTATTACCATTTCAACAGAAAAAGGAGTTGCAAGGGTGATTCACATTGGTCGTCTTGATGATCAAAAACGATTTTATGCTCGATCTGTAGAGCCAAACTCTTCTGAGATTGTCATTCTTGAACAGAGCGATAGCGAAATTCTGGGTCTTAGTCGTTCCAATTTTCATAACATGCTAGATAAAAAATAATCCTCTGTTGTATAGGTGCATGATTTATAACAGAGATTATCCAACTCGGAGAATCAATTGTCCTCAAATCAATCCAAGTGGCTTCCTCGGTCTGTTCTTCTCTGTTCGGTTATCATAACTGCCATTTCAGTTAAACCCTATGCAATGAGTTGGAATGATAGCAGCCGGCTTGCTATGGTTCAAGCTCTTGTTGAAACCAATACTTTTGTCATCGATGATACTATTTTTATTGTTACAGATCGCAATATCAGAACAAATAAATTATCTCCATTTGACCCGAAAAATGCGTTCTTAAATCAATACGGAACAAAAGACCGACTCTATATTTCTGGACATTTTTTTTCAGACAAGTCCCCTGTGCCGGGGGTTATTATGGCAATGACGTGGAGATTTTTAGCCTACTTCGGATTGCCTGAAATTCGTGAGAATCCTTACATCTTCATTTATCTCATGAATTTTCTATTTGCTGGTATTCCATTGATTTTTTCGACATGGTGTATTCTTCGAGCTTCTATTCAAATCGGTCTTTCAAATCCAATTTCTAGTATTTTAACCTTTACATTTTTGTTTAGTATTGTTTCTGCCTATTCTTGTACAGTGAATACCCATATTCTTTGCATGGCTTCTATATGTGGTGCTTTAGTATTGATTACGTCAGGTGCAATATCGTATCTTCAAGCACTTCTGCTTGGGTTACTCGTCGGCTTTGGTTATGGAACCGATTTAGGCACGGGGCCAGCTATCGTCTTTATTATTGGTCTCTATGTTCTCATTAAGTGGAAGTATATATATCTGCTACTTTTTACATTTGGCGCTTTTATCCCGATTGTTTTACATCACTATTTGAACTATCAAATTGCCGGTACGATTGTTCCAGCTAATTCCATTCCAGAATATTTGAATTGGCCTGGTTCGCCCTTTAATGAATCAAATATGACCGGTGGGATCAAGTCTCGATCATTTATAAAATCTCTTCTTTACTCTGGGGATATGCTTTTCGGAAAGAAAGGATTTTTACTGCATGTTCCAATCCTGCTTTATAGTTTTTTTGTTGCATTTAGAATCATTTATCGACGTACCCCTGAAACCACAATTGTTATTCTTTCATTAGCCTTCGGGATTCTTGTATGGGGAATCTATAGTTTGACCTCGAACAATCTCTCTGGGACTTGCATATCAATTCGATGGTTTCTTCCGATGATTCCCTTTGGTTATCTTATCGCAGCTCTGAGTCTTCGGGAATATCCCCATTATCTCGCAGATATTTTGATCCTTGGAACTGCACAATTTTTGCTTGGTGTTGAAAGTATTTATTATTCCTGTTGGTGGGGGGGGGTACTTCCACTCTACTGGGTTATTGTGGGGGTATCCCTTTTCATTTGGGGGATATTGAATGCTTGGCGATTTATTCGATTCATTAAATCGTATCGAAAATTCTCTGGGTGACATAATCCTTCTGAATTATCTCCATCCTTTGTAAAATTTTCGTTTAGATTGTCTAAAAAATTTTGTGTCCTTATTCTTGATAGTCTTGTTATCTTCACTAAATCATTCTTTTATAGGAAGCAATCACATGTCAAGAAAACCTGTAGTTTTGATTACTGGCGCCAGCGGCGAAATCGGGCATGGTCTTATTGACCAACTTTCTACCGATACAGATCGTGCTATCATTACGCTTGATCTTGTCCCGCTTTCGCCAAAACTTGCTCCTAAAGTTCGCCAACATTATGTTGGTTCGATTCTCGATCAACAATTGTTAGATCGAATTTTAGCTGAATACGAAATCGATCTCATCTTTCATCTCGCGGCTGTGCTCAGCACTCGTGGCGAATTTGCGCCGGTTACGGCTCATAAGGTCAATGTGGAAGGAACTCTCGCACTTCTTGAGTTTGCACAGCGTCAAGGCGAATCTCACGGGCGATCGGTGATATTTATGTTTCCATCGAGTATTGCCGCTTATGGTTTGTCTGGACCGGATGCCAAAAAACGAGCAGGTCGAGTTCGTGAAGATGAATTTAATACTCCCACGACTATGTATGGTTGTAATAAATTATATGGTGAACTTCTTGGCGCTTATTATGCAGGTCATTACAAACAATTAGTGTTAGAAGCCCCCCCCTCGAAGGTCGATTTTCGTGGGTTACGCTTTCCCGGATTGATCTCGGCTGTGACGCTTCCCTCGGGTGGAACCTCTGACTACGCTCCCGAAATGATTCATTCTGCGGCCCAAGGCAAGCCCTATGCCTCGTTTGTTCGACCCGATACACGCATTCCATTTATGGCCATGCCTGATGCCATCACGGCTCTCCTTCGATTGGCCAGCACACCGGCTCAACGTCTGACTCGACGGACATATAATATCGGTGCCTTTGCTCCGAGCGCTCAGGAGATTATGGATGAAGTTCAACTCGCATTTCCCAATGCTGTTATTACAGTTAAAGTTGATGAACGACGACAAAACATTGTAGATAGTTGGCCTGAAGATGTTGACGATCAGGCTGCAAGAACCGACTGGGGGCATTCGCCAAAATATGATTTTCACAAGGCCTTTCGAGACTATCTTATTCCTACTATTAAATCTCAGTACACTTAAATTTTACCTATTTCCACAAGCACTTTTATATATTCTGAAAATTCAATTCCATCAACGGTATATTGTTTTTTGCCTGTTACCCCATCGACTAGGGGGCCATTCTCGACCATATTGATTAATTTTTCTTGTTCCCTCATGGGATTAAAAAAATCCGATGGTATGGGGACGTTTCTCAAAATGGCAATGCCGGCCCCTAAAGCGTAGGCGCCCCAATTACTCACTCCAGTTGTGATGAGATGATCCACACTAATCCGACATGCAATCCATTCTCCCCGAGGGATATTTTTTTTGATTACCGCTCTTGGGATTTTCCCCATCCCAATTTCGTTTCCTCCATCTCCGATACCGATAGTCGTGTATTTTCGATGACATTCAAAGAGGAGATGAGCGGGTTGTGTGAATTTAGTAATATCAATTCCTTTCATGGATAAACAACGGTTTCTATATTGTTCAGGGATGTCCGATTCAGAATAACTAGGACCACATCTCTCTATGGAAACGAGATGCGTCAGTTGCCCGATCGGGGTTTCACCCGTTGCCCTGATATTTTGTATACATTCCTCATCCAATCGGCAGAGATTGACTTCTGTTCGATGAAAAGCATTACCCGACGCTTCATCGGTTAAAACGATATTAGGTATTTGTAGATAATTTAATAATCGAGCTAACCAGTATGCGCCTAAGGGGCCGTCGGTCTCACCCCTCGGCGGATCGATCGATGCAATCATAAATCCGGTGACGATCCCCACAACGGGATGAGGATGATTTGCAATCGATGAACAGGCCTTTTCAAAATCATCTGGAAATAATGTGAATAAGTTTTCTTCTGGATCACGAGCTAAACCCCGTTGCCCGATATCGACCTGAATCAATTCTTTTAGTTTTTTGAGTCGATTTTGAGCCTGAACTTCATTCATCTTTTATGATCCCAGAATCTTCCTTGTATCGATTATTGCATTTTTTTATATATTGATTATATAGATCGATTTGGGATGAATGTTTGCATTTGTTGACTGGTGGAATTATTTGATATGTATAGTCGCGTTGAAAAAACGTTTTTTTTAATTGTCCATATCAATCAAAGGTGCTAATAGCTTTCGGGCTTCCTTGAAACCGCTGGCTGGAACAAAGATCGTGATTTCGGCTATTTCGGGCTTCAGAGAGACGGACAACCCGATATAGGTGGCCTTTCCTTCTGGAGTTTTCAGTTCTGGTAGGGCGACGGGTGGCAAACCCGGAATAGCTCCCCCGATTCCTTGAAATAGATCACGTCCAAAAGTGTATAACCCGTAAATGGTTTTTGCAGTTTCAAATAGTGAAATCATATTAGCATTTTGTGCCAAGTTTTTACGAGTTTCTTTGAAGGCGGTATCCGAACTGAGAGGGTTTTTATTAGAGGTATATTCGTCCAGTAATTTTTTTGCGGCCGTCCAATCCTTGGCTTTCACGGTTATAAAATTTGTGCCATCGGAACCTAGCCACACATTCACTTTCCCCTCGGCACCATAGGCCCTTTCTAATGTTTTCTTGATGATGGGTTTTAAGTTATCCTCTACGTCCATGAGGGCTTTGTCGAAATCCAATTGAATTTCGACCCGTGTGAATTTTATGTTGCCCTGTTTCTCAGCATCGGGAGTGATTTTTGGGGCAGCCTTGATTGGTGTGCCACCATATTGGCTTTTATTTGTTGATGCTTTGAATATTTTCACATTCGTATCAAGGAATTTATCGGCATCCTTTGAAATAACAACATTAAGTCCGCTCGTACCCAAGGCATCTGAAATTGAGATGGCAATTCCGGGATTGAGTTCTGCCAATTTCTTGTTTAGCTCTTCCAATGTTTTTGCCACTTTTTCATCTTCGTCGGTTATGTCTGAGAATGCCCCCAGTAGAGCGCCGGCCTTTGTGCCGCGAATATCTAATTTCTCGATGCTGTAAATTGTGTGCCCACTTGGTAATTTATCTAATTCAGGGAACGATTCTGGTTTAATTGCCTTTAAGAATTTATTGCTCGAAGTCTCGGCACCGAAATTAGCAATGGCTTTGAGTGTTAATCCTTCGGGGCGAAAATCGATTGAAAAGATAGAGCTATTGCCATCTTCTAAAATTTGGAAGATTAAATCAACCAAACCTTTCAACGCTGCGATTTGCGATTTACTGATCCCTTGGGCATCCCCCATCTCTAGGCCGTCTAATAGTGGCCCCACGAGTGCTTTGAAACCTTTGATATCATCCCCATATCGTTTATTGATTTCTTTGAGATTCACGAATATCGATAAATCTTGTGAGATCAAATTTTCAGTTTGCTCTTTCGTGAGTATTTTGTCGAGTCCACCATTTTCACCTTTGGCATACTTTTTGGCGAGGTCCGCTTCCGATGTGAGAATAATCGTCCCTTTTCGATCGATGAGATAACTCTTGATGATTCCACCCGATAAATCATAGACCTCGGCTCCGGTTTCCTCATCTTTCTTGAGAGTTTTTTGCTCCTCATCGGTTAGTACTTTTTTCTTGAAATCGTTATAATCGCCGGGCATCACTAGCACGGCGCCGCCACCTGACGTAATTTTCTCGAAGTCGGTGATGGCAATATAAAGATGCCCTGCCCCCGAGATGGGTTTCAAATCACGGCCCCCTAAAGCGGCTTCTAGCCCACTGTTGAGTAAACCGGTAATTTCTTGAGCTTTGTCTGGTGCTGCTTCGGCTAGCATTTTACCCAGTCGTTCTTTCACACGACCGAACCCGTTCATTTGCAGTACAACCACTGCGTTATCGGGTAATAGTTTAAGGTTATCGGGTTTGGCGTCACCCTTTGGTTCGGGTGCTGCCCAAGCCGAAAGAGTGAATCCCAAAATGGCAACCATCGACAACCAATATCGATTTTTCATGGTGAGTTTTCCTATACGGTTCACGACATGGATACTTCTTAGGATAGGGGATTATACCGCTACAAGTCTAGAATTGTTTCAAATCGATCGAACCTTGACGGATGACCTTTATTGAATCTTCTTATTGCTGATTGAGTATCGCAATCATCTAGATTGCTTACTGGTTGAGTATCGCTTATTCAAATTCCTCCGATGTGATCTCTCTCAGCAAAATCGCAATTGGTTTATCACCCAATCGAGTGAGCATTAAGTGACGATAGCTGGTTCCTTGAAGATTCAATTTTTTCTGGAACGAATTGACTTCGACGGGTGACCCCCTTTTGATGAGGGTCACTTGTCCAACGGAATGAGAACGTAGCATCTCTTGAATCGTTCTGAGACTAAAATCACAATAACCTTCGACGAAATACGGTCGGGCAAACCCTGTGTGTGTCTTGGTGTCGCTGGTGATTAATCCAATTTGTGGATCGATTTGCCATCCATTCAATCGCTCGGCCAATTCACCGACTAACCCCGATCGCGTGATGGTCGGGTCTAGATCATATAAATAAGTTCCAATGGGACCAATTGCGGCTGGTTTGGGATCGTCTCCTTGCAAGTGTTCGCCGGAGGGGTAAACGGTGGCAGAGTGAGCCGATGTTTTGAATTGGCCGAACCACAAGGTACACTCCTTCAACTCTCCATTAAGGGAGACAAATTCTGTTTCGCAATCGTATCTTTGAAGCTCGACCCACGAAATCGCTGGGGCCACCTTTATGGCAAGGGGGTACTTACCCCCGAATCGCTCTACGATTTGACTGAGTGAGGGACTATACCCTTCACCGTGCTTTTGTCGGGAGCCGTTGGGGCGTCGATCGGGATCAATAAAAATGGCTTGGCAATGGTCTAGTTTCGTGATTAAAGCGTCGTCTTGTTTAACCGTTGCCGAAGATTGTCTGAGATTGGCACGGGCCATGGCGACCCTCAGCGGGTGCGAATCGATCGCATACACTTCCGATTTTTTTGCTAATTCAAGCGAATCCATGCCGACACTGCAACACAAATCGGCCACCGTTCGATAGTGTGCAAAACGGGTTGCTCTGCCGCGTGAGATCGGGGTGGGGGTGGCTTGTTCTAAGGCCTCTTTGGTGAAATAATATTCGTCTGGATGTTCGATTTTATTTCGAGCTTTTTGTCGATATAATTCGGTCTCTAATGCTCGGCGGAGTAGACCTTCGGGGTAGACCTTACTGAGCTTTTTGTGAACCGAAAGAAACGTGGCTTCGGTGAAGCCATGCTCACGAATCGAACGAATGACACTTTGCCCCCGAGGACTGAGTAATTCTTGAAATTCTTCCAGTGTCATTTGGGGTCTTTACCAAATTGTTTCCAGTATCGAACTTTGAAAGGATTTTCTGCAGGTGCGACCACATTCTCGTTCACCAGTGCGCTTTGAATTTCCTTCCACCACAACTCATACGATTCTCGTAGCTGAGTCACCACTTCGGGATGTTTTGAAATGAGATTTGTAGTTTCGGAAGGATCGTTTTGTAGGTCGTAAAGTTCGCTATTGTTAACCAATTTGAATCGGCTATTGCGGATGGCACACTGCGAGAATTTGGCATCGGCCTGTTTGCCTTGTGGCCAACGTCCCACATGAGTTATCAACAGGCGATCCTCCCATTTTGCTTTGTGATCTTTCAACAAGGGGACAAGGCTTCGACCATCGAGCGAAACTTTCTCTGGAAGTTTTGTGCCGGTTAACTCGCACAGGGTTGGCAGAAAATCGACATGGGCGGTCAGTGCCGAGACGTCTACCCCTTGGGGTAACACGTCTTTCCAACGCCAAAAGCAAGGGACACGCACTCCGCCTTGGTAGGGAGTCCCTTTTGTGCCACGCATGTCGGCGTTGAACATTTTGGGAAAAGGATGGCCGTTATCGGTCATGAAGATGACGAGTGTTTTCTTTTCGATGTCCCAGTCCTTCAGCGATGCCATCAGCTGACCTATGTTCTCATCGATGT
>CAZFDX010000673.1:0-4164 GCA_964518325.1 uncultured Alcaligenaceae bacterium
ACAACAAGCACAACATTTTTAAGCGGGTTCACCGTCAACAAAGGCCAAATCGATTACCCTGAATGAACTCGGCCTTCTCTTCCCAGACGTGGCAAAAGATCGAATAAACGAACGTAATCGGGTGATTCACAAATAAAATAGGGCAAGGTTGATTCTCCTCAGCAGGGGACGGAGTCCCAATCCCCATTAGGCCAAGCCACTCGCTGCCCCCGCCGCCCTCTCCTTCCTCCGACTTCTAGTTTTTTCTGTTTCTTTCTTTCACGAAAAAAGCTATAATACCTGTGGTCATAAAAATCCCACCGGAGAAGATCGTGTCTCATTCACGCCGCGAATTTATGCGCACGCTGGGCCTATCGGCCGCTGCGACCCCATTTGTTCTGAATCTCCCTTCGCTTGGATTCGCCAACCAAAGCAAACGCAAGCAACGTTTGGTAATCATGTTCACGCCAAACGGTGTCGTGCCTTGGAACTTTTGGCCTAAAGAAACAGGTACCGAATTTACCCTCCCCACCAGTGTGAAACCGCTTGAACCCTTTAAGAAACAACTCCTGTTTCTGCACGGAGTCGCCGACAAAATTCGGGGCGATGGCGACGGGCACATGCGTGGGATCGGTTGCCTTCTGACCGGTATCGAACTGTTTCCTGGTAACATCCAAGGGGGTTCCGATACCCCTGCCGGTTGGTCCAAGGGAATTTCAATCGATCAAGAAATCAAGAATTTCCTGCAAAAGGATGAAGCGACCAAAACCCGTTTTGGTAGCTTGGAATTCGGTGTGATGGTTCCCGAACGGGCCGATACTTGGACCCGAATGGTCTATGCCGGTCCGAACAAACCTTTGACACCGATCGATGACCCCTACCAAATGTTCAAAAAGCTGTACGGTCGCACCACCGATAACAAGGTTTTAGCAAGCGTCCTTGACGATCTGAATGCCGACCTGAAAAAGGTCTCTGGTGCCGTCAGCGGGGCCGATCGTAAATTACTCGAAGAGCATGCGACCTTCGTTCGAGAAATGGAACTCGAACTCAAGGCCGCCAAAGCCAACGGCGAAATCGGTCACAAAGTTCCCGATCTGGAAACGGGTGTGCGTCGCGATATCGACAACATGCCCAAGATCAGCAAGATGCAAATCGAGTTGATGGTCAATAGCTTCGCCGCCGACTTTACCCGAATCGCCACCCTGCAATACACCAACAGCGTCGGGATGGCCCGCATGAAATGGTTGGGAATCAGCGAAGGACACCACGAACTTTCCCACGAACCGAACAACAACGAAAAAGCTCAAGAGAAACTCACCAAGATCGATACTTGGTTCTGCGAACAACTCGCTTATTTAGCCAAACGCCTTTCGGAAACTCCCGAACCCGGTGGTGAGGGGAGCTTACTCGATAACACCACAATCATTTGGACCAACGAACTCGGCCAAGGGAATTCGCACACCCATAACGATACCCCGTTCTTGTTGGTCGGTGGGGGGCTTAACTTCAAGATGGGCCGATCCCTGAAATACAAGCAAGTGCCGCATAACCGCCTGTTGTTGTCCTTGGCCCATGCCTTTGGTCACCACATCAAGACCTTTGGAAACCCCAATTACTGTGGCGACGGGGTTCTGAACAACTTGACGTAATCCCTGCCGAACGCCTGCTCAAACCGTGCCGTATCTTCACGGGGGGTGAGGGGGAGAAGATAAACAGTCAGCATAATTTCACCAAGGAACCAAGAATCGTCTCACAGGCTTGGAAAATCCCTCCCTCCTCTCAAATCATTCAATTACCCGCGAAAGCATTTTTTCGTTCCACTCATTCAGGTATCCTTGTGAGCATTGTCGGTTTCTGGATCGCATCACGACTAAGGGAAGGATGCGATCCACACATCAACGAATAAATAAATACTTATACGTTCATTCCTATCCTGTCACGACAATGGGGGATCAGATTCCTGCCGAGGTGATTTAGCTGCTCGATCTCATGTCGAGGTGATTTAGCTGCTCGATGGGAGTGTTACTTCAGAACTTTGAGCGGGCGGAGTTCACGGGGTAACGGGAAACTGACATTTTCTTCTCGTACTGTCCGAGATTCCACTGTGGCAGCAAACTGATTGCGCAGGTATTCCACAACCTGTTGAACATTCTCTTCGGGGGCGCTGGCTCCCGCAGTGACCAAAACAATATCATCGGGGCGAAACCATTCCAGTTTCAATTCCGCGACCGAATCAATCAGATGAGCCTCTTTTCCTTTCTGAGTAGCGATTTCTGCCAAGCGGGCCGAGTTCGAGCTATTTTGACTTCCTAAGACCAGCACAACCCGAGCCTCTGCCGAAAGGTCTTTGACCGCTTCTTGCCGATTTTGGGTCGCGTAGCAAATGTCCGATTTGTTCGGTCCCACAATCTGCGGATACCGCCGACGCAGGGCCGCAATGATCCCTTCGGTCTCATCGACACTTAAAGTGGTCTGAGTGAGATAAGCCAGTTTGTCCTCCTGAGTGAAAGTGAGTTTTTCGACATCGGCTTCGTTCTCGACCAAAACGATCGCGTGGGGGGCTTCCCCCATCGTTCCAACCACTTCATCATGTCCCTCGTGCCCAATGAGAATGATGGTGTAGCCTTCTTGAGCGTATCGGATCGCTTCCATGTGAACTTTGGTGACCAAAGGACAAGTGGCATCGATCGCCCGTAGATTCCGTCTCGCCGAGGCTTCCCGAATGGCAGGAGAAATCCCGTGCGCCGAATACATCACGGTTTGCCCATAAGGAACATCCTCAATCGAATCGACAAAGACGACCCCCATTTTTTTGAATCGTTCCACAACGGGCCGGTTATGAACAATTTCGTGATAAACATAAATCGGGGTTCCAAAAGCACGGAGAGCGGTTTCGAGTGCATCGACCGCCATGTTCACACCGGCACAAAAACCTCGGGGATTCGCCAAGATCACATGCATAAAAGATTTTAATCCAACAGGTCGCCAAAAAAGAGTGAGGGCCACACCCTACCGATATTAGTAGAGGTAACCCTCACCCATTCAAGTTGTTTTAGAAGAGATTGGTATTATTTGAACTTCACATCGCTGACGGTGATGACCAATTTTTCACCATCTTTTTTGACGGTGCCGGTCACGGTACCTTGTTTGGCAGCGGTGCAAACTTCTTTGTGGAACTTCTTGTCGGCAGCAGCATCGAACCAGTAAATCTTGTCACCGGCTTTGACGACTGTGGCACATTTGTCGGACTTGCCTAAGTCGCACTTAGCACAAGTGACCGAACCTTTGATCTCTTCTTTCTTTTCTTTGTCTTCAGCGCTGATGGTGAAGACTAACCCTGCAACCATGGCAAGGGCTGCAAAAAGACGCAGCATAGTGAGGAACCTCCGAATAAATGGTTTAATAGGCCAACCCCATGTTGACCCATCTCCCTAATGAATAGGGTAAAGGAAGTATACTCAGGCCATAAAGGGTTGCAATCTTTTTTTTCATAATCGAAATGCCCCCCATCTCTTCTCCCCAAGATGGGGTCATTCTGCCCAAAATAAGCAGATCGCAGGGATAAGCCCGATCGATTAGGGGGAAGATCAATTTGGAGGAGAGGAAGCCCAAAGTTGACTTTATAAAAAGAGGAAAAATTGCTATAAATTCAAGACTGGGTAAGAACTTTCTGGAGAGATGCGACAGAATTTCTTCAAAAATTCAAGTAAGCTGTCAATTTGAATCCAAGTGGTTCGTCATACCTATATATAAGGCTTCCTCTCCGGAGAGCATCCTATTATGAAACAAGTTTTAGCAGTCGTATTGATTGCCACTTTCGGTTCGATCCCATCAGGATTCGGTCAAGATAAAACCAAAGAAGATGTCGCCGAAACAGTTCGCAAAGGCCTCGAATGGCTCGCTCGCCAACAGCGGAACGATGGCTCGTTCGAGGTGGCAGGGGGGCAAAATCCCACCGCAATGACCGGTATCGCCGGCATGGCCTTTTTGCTGGAAGGTTCGACCATCAAAGACGGGAAATATAGCCAACAAATTAAGAAAGCAACGGAATGGTACATGAAGCGAAGCCAACCCAACGGCTTGCTCGCCAACCCTGCGAACCCCATGGAAGCCAGCCGATATATGTACGGTCTGGCTCTTCTACACATCTGACGCTGCCGACGATCTACTCTGTGTAGAGCTCGG
>CAZFDX010000674.1:0-4481 GCA_964518325.1 uncultured Alcaligenaceae bacterium
GGGTGACTTCGGTATAGGTTTCGTCGTCGGCCACGCTGGTTTGTAATTGGGCATCCCAGTTGACGAGACGTTTGCCGCGATAGATATAGCCCTCCTTAAACATGCGGAAGAAAGTTTCGCGCACGGCTCGGGCACAAATCGGATCGAGGGTGAAGCGGGTGCGGGACCAATCGCAACTGGCGCCGATTTCGCGGAGCTGGCCGAGGATGCGTTTTTCGTATTTGTCTTTCCATTCCCAAATTTTGGCGACCATAGCTTCACGCCCCAAATCGTGGCGGGTCTTTTTCTCGGTGGCGAGCAAAAGGCGTTCGACCACGGCTTGGGTGGCAATGCCGGCATGATCGGTTCCTGGAACCCAAAGGGTGTTCCGGCCTTGCATGCGACGCCAACGAATCAAAATATCTTGCAAGGTATTGTTCAAGGCGTGCCCCATGTGCAATGCGCCGGTAACATTGGGGGGGGGGATAACGATAGTATAGCTTTCACTTGGTCGCGTGGGATCGGCGCGGAAATACCCTTTTTCATCCCAGTAATCAAGCCATTTCTGTTGGGCTTCTTTTGGATCGTAGGCTTTGGGTAATTCGATTGGCATAATCTTCTCTAGCGTGAATCTCTCTCAATGGTTTGAGCGCGATGGTCTCGCGATGGTTTGAGGGTTAGAAATTATTCGGCATGGTTACGGGCTTCAGCATCCTTGAAGAGCTTATATTCAAAGGCATCGGCAAGGGCCAACCAACTGGCGGTCACTACGTTCTCATTCACACCCACCGTACCCCAAAGGTCGGTGGCATCCTGAGATTCGATCACGACACGAACACGGGCGGCGGTTCCCTCTCGGGGATTGACCACACGAACTTTGTAATCGATGAGCTTCATCTCGGCCAATTGGGGGTAGGTCGGCAAGAGAGCTTTTCGCAAAGCCGCATCGAGTGCATTCACGGGGCCATCGCCATCGGCCACCACATGAACTAATTGGTCTTGCACCCGAACTTTAAGAGTCGCTTCCGTAATGGGAACCCCGTCGGTTCCTTGTTCGATGTTGACCCGATATTGGACCAGTTCAAACCACGATTGATATTGACCGAGGACCCTTTTGACTAAGAGATCGAAAGACCCTTCGGCGGCCTCGAATTCGTAGCCAGCATTTTCTAAATCTTGGACCTGATTGAGAATTTTCGCCATCACGGACCGATCGTGATTGATTTGATATTTTGTGGTTTTGGTCAGGATCGTCGATTGACCCGATAATTCACTTACCAAAACGCGACGCTCGTTCCCAACCAGTTCGGGATTTATATGTTCGTAACTGATTGGGTTTTTGGCGATCGCATGGGTGTGCATTCCCCCTTTGTGAGCAAAGGCACTTTGACCCACAAAGGCTTGCCCATTGCGTAGGGGAAGATTGGCCAGTTCGTACACATAACGGCTCAGTTCGGTCAATTTTCTCAGGCTTTGTGGAGAAAGCACCTCATACCCTTGATATTTCAACGACAAATTCGCAACCACCGAAAGTAAATCGGCATTGCCACACCGTTCGCCAATGCCGTTGATGGTGCCTTGCACTTGAGTGGCTCCCGCACGAATCCCCGCCAGAGAATTCGCCACGGCCAATTCGCAGTCGTTATGGGTGTGAATACCGACCCGACAGTTTAATTCTTTGCTGACCTTTTGAACAATCTCAAAGATCGTTTCGGGAAGGGTTCCTCCGTTGGTATCGCACAAAATCACATATTCGGCCCCTGCGTTGGCGGCGGCTTGCAACGTTTTCAAAGCATAGCTGGGGTTGGCCTTGTAACCATCGAAAAAATGTTCCGCATCATAAAAGACCCGTCGGCCTGCCCTTTTGCATTCCGCCACCGAGTCGGCAATCATCCGGCAATTTTCTTCCAGATCGGTGCCGATAATTTCCAGCACTTGCATATCCCATGTTTTGCCAACGATCGTTATAATCGGTGCTTGCGAGTCGATCAGGGCGCGAATACAAGGATCGGTCTCCGCAGGGGCATTTTTGCGACGGGTCATTCCAAAGGCACAAATTTGAGCGTGCTTGAGTGGAATATCACGAACAGCCCGAAAGTATTCGGCATCCTTCGGGTTCGACAGAGGATAGCCCCCTTCAATAAAATCGAAGCCCATTTCATCCAAGCGACGGGTCAGCAAGAGCTTATCTTGCAACGAAAAATTCACCCCTTCTCCTTGGGAACCATCGCGAAGGGTTGTGTCGTAAATGGTGATACGCATAGTTAAAAAAAAAGCCTCGGAGATTGTCCGAGGCCCTTGTACGAGTTATCGAAGCCTCGGTATTAACCATCCAAAATAATGCTCATTGCACCAATAATCGGCACAACACGCACTACGATGGTAATAACAAAGGTCTTCATTGGAATTATCAGACAAGATAGCAACCCCTTCGGTTCGCGTCTAGTCAAATCCGAAAGGGTGGCACCAATTTCACAAATTCATCAATTCTGGAAGCGATCCCGACGCCATTGCAACATTCTGGACCCATCTAGGCGATTGCAACATTTTGGACATATGCCCTCGGATTCGGTTAATCAGAGGGCTTCGATCATCTCTTCGGCTTCCACTTCGCTGGTTGGATCGTCTTCCACAGAGAGGGATTCACCCCAAATCACATCGCCCGTGCTAGGAGGGGTGATTCGTGGAAATAGCCCCGTTAGATCAATCCGCGTGGAAGATCGATTCCCCACAAAATTTTCCGAACGAGTGGTCGATGAGGAACTGCTAGCACTGCCGGAGCTACCGATCCCGTTGTTGATTGGGGTTTGGAAGACCGGTGCCTGTGAGGGAACAGACCACGCCAAACCCTCCCACATTCGAGGCGAAGAGGACCCCGCAGCCGAAAGGTGGCCCTGAGAGGGGATTCCGGAGGCGAAGGCAAAATTCCCTGCGGGGGATTGTTGCGGAACGGAACCTTGTGCGGGTGAGCTTTGCCCATCGGCTTCCTCGATCATATCGATCCAAGAGCGACTGGAGTTGGCCCCAACCCGTGCAATCACCGACCAAGAGACTAATCGACCGGTATCCAATCGAGCAAGGTCTTCAATAATCAAGGTCCAAGTTCCCGTGATACTCTTGCCATTAAAGGCCGCCAAGAGTTGTTCGGGTCGGAAAGTCCCTCGGAAGGGCGCCGCAGCAGACGTGATGGCTTGGCTGGCGCTATCATCGAAAAAGGTATTGCTAAAATGATCGCCACTGCCCCCTCGACGATTCACCAGCACTACAGTGGTACCATCGGGACCTCGCAGGCTAATCCGCAAATCGCTGACGTAGGTATGTTGAATATCGATGCGAATATCTAAATCTTGAATGGTCCCTCCGCTGGTCACGTTAATGGTCGAGGTGGTGGTGGCAAGGTCCCGAATTGTTTGAGCTGTTTAATTCGAGAAAACCGTTGTGCCTGCAACCGTCGTCGTGGCAATAAAGACATCTCCGGATTCTCCGCGAATACCGTTACGGTTTTGGTCCATTAAGTTACCGGCCAAATCGCGAATATCGGGGCCAATCGCCACGCGATAGGTCCCTCCGGTGGTTTGGTTGGCAAAGGTAATATCGAAGGTTCGATTCCCTGTGTTCGCCACCACGCTGACCCCAGAGATGGCAATGGTCGCGCCGCTTGGTCCCGTTAAACGAACATCGGCCGCGGTGAAGGTGCTGGGATTGATAGCTTCGTGAAAGGTCACACGAAGCCGATTGATTCCCCCGTTAATACCGGAGAAAACCGCATCGGTCACAAAGGCCCCCGTTGTGTCGGCTGGAGTGCTACTGGCTGCTAGGGCTTTGTAGACATTTAATCGTCCCCCTGTGGCCACCAGTCCATTCAGGGAACTCAGACGATCCACATTATTCAGCACCGCATCAATCACTTGGCGATAGGTCCATGTGGGGTTTCGATCCCAAATCAGGGCCATCGCTCCAGCGACTTGCGGGGCTGCCATTGAGGTGCCACTGTATGTGCCATAGCGTCCCCCAGGAAGAGTGCTTAGGATCGAAGAACCTGGGGCAGCAAGATCGACCGTGTTGACCCCATAATTCGAGAAACTCGACAGGCGATCGTTTCGATCGGTCGAGGCCACCGCGATCACATTATCCGAATTGTAACTGGCAGGATAAGCGGGAGAAACATCGATATTCAGGCTGGAATTACCTGCCGCTGCAACGAAAATATGTCCCGCGTTTCGGGCGTTTGCAATCGCAGCGGCCATGAATTGATCGTAGCCCCCCCCCCCATAACTATTATTCGAGATGCGGGCACCCATTTGCACTGCATAGTTCAAGGCACGCACCGCATTACTCAAAAATCCCGAACCATTGGCATCAAGGAATTTCATTGCCATGATACGTGTATTCCAGTTCACACCGGCCACACCAATCCCATTATTCCCGACCGCGCCAATAATCCCTGCCACATGGGTCCCATGACCATTATCATCCATGACGTTGCCATTATTCCCGACGAA
>CAZFDX010000675.1:0-2651 GCA_964518325.1 uncultured Alcaligenaceae bacterium
TTTACCGGAAGTATAGTTGGTAACGATTTTGGATGCAGACAAGGAGGGTTTTCTCCGCAGCCAGACTTCTTTAATCCAGACAATCGGACTGCCGACCCGTAATGTGAACGCCGAGGTGATTCTTTATGCGGACAAAATGACCAAATCGATGCAACGAGCGATCGATGAAACCGCCCGACGCCGTGAACTTCAAGTAGCATATAACCGAGAGCATAACATCACCCCACAAACGGTAAAAACCGCGATAAAAAGTTACATCGAAGAGGAAGTGGCCGCCCATCAAATGGCGCAAGAAGTGGCAGGCCAAACCCCGCAGGATTATGTCACGGCTGAGTACTTGGAAGAATTGCACGCCGAGATGCTCAAAGCCGCCCAAGAATTAAACTTTGAACGAGCGGCGGAACTTCGGGATCAGATCGCACGGCTCAAGGGGGAGAATGTCGCCTCTCCTCAAGCCGAATCGGCTCGACCGAAAAAACGACGCCGACGTTCTTAATATGATTTCATGATCGAGTAGGAGTACACATGTCTGAACCTTCCCCCCCCCCGATCACGACTCGTAAAAAAGGCTTTGGGTTAATCTTCTCAGGGGTGATGACCCTCACTTATACTCTCGTCATGCAAGTGATTCCTAGCATCATTGGAATCTTTATTATCTTGGCGTTGGTTGGCCCTAAGGTGGCCTCTCAACCCGAAGAATCTCGCCCCGAAGTCTGGATGGATGATCCTCAAGTCGAAAAGGCGCTCATCGGAACGCTCATGTTCTCGCATCTGTTGGGAGTGGGCTTTACCGTTTTGTTGCTCCGGTTGCGTTATGGCCCTGCTTGGAGTCATCGCATCCATGCCTTTCGGAAACCTTCTCTCACCCATCTGATCCTGATGCTGGCCAGCCTACCCGCCCTATTGGTTTGTTTTGGTGTTCTTGAGGCACATCTTCTACCGTATATTCCCAGTAGTAAAGACTTGGGCTTACCAGGTCTTAATGAATTTATGGAATCGATTAAACGGCTCCCTTTAGGGTTAGCCATCCTTGCCATTGCTGTTCTACCGGCCATTAACGAAGAGCTTTTTTGTCGGGGTTTTCTGAATTCCGGAGTCCTCGCCCGTTATGGCGGCCTCATTTCGGTCATTTGGGTCTCATTTCTTTTTGGTGTGATGCATCTGGAACCTCCACAGGCTCTTTTTGCGATGCTCTTTGGCATTGTGATTCATCTTGTTTATTTGGCCTCCCGTTCCTTACCTTTGGCGATGCTGTTGCATTTTCTCAATAATGCTCTCGTGGTGATCGAAACCAAAGGGAAAATCCAATCGGTTTTTTCGCCGATGAAAAACCAAATTCATAACCAACCTTGGCTGAGCCTCGGAGTCAGTGCGGTGATCCTTATGGCGATCGCCTTTGTGTTCTGGAAAACCCGAACTCGAAGCGAAGAAATTCAAAAGTGATTCCTACCCGATCGATCCCGAAGAAACTGAAACAGAGGGAATCGTCACTCAATCGATTTCCGCAAAGTCCATGCCCACTAAATGTGTATCATGATTCCTAGATTCCGGAAAAACAATGCTCGCCCAATGTGATTCAAGTCGAAGTGAGACGGGCCGACTTCAGTTAACGATTCCTATCTTCTTCTGTCCCTAGGATCGGTTGGCCTTTTCCGTTTTGCCGGAACGTAAAGCCAAGTTTGCTAAATGAGCCGCTGCGGCCGAGGCTACACCGGTTTCGACGGGTGAGTTCGGGGATTTTTTGGATTGAATGCACTCGATCCAATTTTGAAGATGGAGCAATTCACCATTTGGCTTTTCATAGAAATCGCGTCCTTTCGGCCCATCCCCCAAGATGAGTTCGACCGGTTCACCCTTCCCTAATTCGGGCACGAACTCATATCGCCCCCGATCGATATACAGGGTCCCCAAAGTGCCGAGAATTTCGATGCGGGCTCCGTGTCGAGCATTGCTAAATGTTCCTTCAAAGTGCATTTGAATATTCTTGGGATAAAGCAACAAAGTCTCGACTGTATCAGGGGTTTCCCAAATATCCTGTGCGCTGATAAACTGCCCAATACTTCGAGCCTCCAGAGGAGTATCCACCCCCACTAACCAATGCGCCACATCGACCCAATGAACCATCAAATCGGTAAAAATTCCCCCGCCGAAATCCCAAAACCAGCGCCATTGCCGATAACGATAACCATCGAAAGGTTGCTCTTTGGCGTTCCCCAAAAACAATTTCCAATCGAGTGCATTCTCATTCAATTTGGGAAAAACCTTGGTAGCCCGCCCTGCATTTCGATTCCATGACATTTTCACTTTGAAGATTTTGCCTAATTTCCCCGAATCGATTAACTCTTTGGCTTTCTGGATATGGGGCATCGATCGTTGTTGGGTACCCACTTGAACGATACAGTTCGATTTCTTCACGGCATCGATCACTGCCTTTCCTTCCGCGAGATCATGAGTGAGGGGTTTCTCCACATAAACATGCTTACCCGCATTCACGGCATCAATCGTGATGGGCACACGCCAATGGTCGGGGGTCGCAATCAGAACAGCATCCACATCCTTACGATCCAAAACCTCCTTGTACTTTCTGGTTACGAAGGCCTTGGGATCGGCAAAGGGTTTTGTGAGTTCCACATGCTCATCGTAAATATCAC
>CAZFDX010000676.1:0-3229 GCA_964518325.1 uncultured Alcaligenaceae bacterium
TTACTTCTTGAGCAGTTTGCGGATTTTCTCTTCCGCTTGGGAAACCAAAGGATCGAACTCGGCGACCTCTTTGGCGTTGCGGCCTTGTTCATGTTTACGGAAACCGAACAAGTAGGTTTCGTTTTGTGGCCGCCAACGATGGAAGTACAATTCGTTTTTTTCCCGAATCGCTTCTCGGACCGGTTCGAGTGTTTCAGAATACTCGTGATTTTTTCCAAACCCCAGTGCCTGCATGAAGGCCCCCGCAGTCTGACGATAGCCCTGTTCCGTCAGATGAACACCGTTATCGGTCAGCCCCTTGGGTTCACCTATCAACGAGTTCAGGTCGGCATAACGCAGCCCTCGTTTGTTGGCGATCTGTTTGATCTGTTCACAATACATCAAGATATTTTGATTCGTGGAAGTCGGATCGGGTAACGGGACACCTTTCTTTTCGTGAAGTAAAGGAGTAAGGAGCGTAATCCGCGCTTTGGTCTTGCTCAGTTCATCGAGAAGGGCGTTGTACTCTTTGACAAAATTCGCCAACCCTTTTTCCCCCTCAAAGGCTTCGTTGCCACCGTAACAAACCACAATAGCAGTGGGTTTTTCGGCAGTGACCAAATCAAGGAGTTTTTTGCGTCCCGCCGTTGGTGGGCTTAGGTCAAAGCCTGCGCGGGCGGTCCCCAACACGGTGTCGCCGCTCCAGCCAAGGTTGCGGATCGTCAGGGTGGGAAATGCCTTGGTCAGGACCGTTTCCCAATAACCATAGCGCTGTTCTCGTTCGATCAAGGTCGAGCCGATGAGAAGGAGTTTATCGCCTTCTTGAACCGCAGGGGGAAGTTCCGCCGATCGGACTAACGGAGCCAAAACGAACAACAAAAGCGGGGAGAGAAATCGCATGGAAATTCTAACGGGTCAGAGAAACGAAAAACTGGGGTAAGGTTTTTTTTATCCTGAATCGCGCTAATGTCAATTCAACCTGAACCGAGCCACAGAAAAGAAAACCTGAATCGTGCTAATGTCAATTCAACCTGAACCGAGCCACAGAAAAGAAAATATGAGACATCATCAACGAATGCACACTCAGGAAATCGGTGGCGATTGCGCCGAGAATCTTTTTCCCTGCAGAAATCGATGCACGAATGATAGCAGACGCGACCGCAGCCCCCTTTTGCACCTATGCCGAGAATCTTTTTTCATTCTTCCAATTATTCTTCGATCTTGCTATCTTGATTGAAAGAGCGTGGATACGTTGAGGCTGAGGAAGCATGTCTCGCCTGTTGCAATGGTGGACCGAACACTGGTTGAGCGTGACCCTACTGATTTTGGCCTGTGTGCCAATCATTCGGGTGGCGTTCAAACGCTCCTTTTGGCCAATCTACTTTTCCCTAATCGCACTCATCGGGATTGGTTATTTCTTGTCGTGGGCCGTGCCTTATCCTTACCGAATGGCCATGACGTGGCTGGTTCGTAATGGCCTAATCGATTCGGTCCCCCTTCAAGACAAACCCCGTTGGATCGTCGCGGGCTATTTCTTCCTGATGGTATGCGGAACCTTTATTCTGAAAGGGGCCATCCTGTATGTTTCCGGAAGATGGTCCCAGCGCGGGGCCTTGCTTCTGGCCAGCCTGATGCTGGTCTTGGTCAGTGCGGGCTTATACATCGACATTCAACAGACTGGCGCCCAGTTTCTGCGTACCTTACCTTCACTGCAATTCGTTCAACCTTGGTATTTGCTTCTCTTGCTGCTCATTCCCGTTCTGCTGTATTATTCGTGGCACAGTCTCGCGGGGTTGGGACCGGTCCGCTCGAAGGTTTCTTTAGGTGTGCGGTGCCTTGTGGTTTTGTGTATCTTGTTGGCCTTGGCCGAGCCACGCATTAAACGACCTAACGAATATACGACCGTTCTCTATTTGATCGATCGGAGTTTGAGTATCCCGACGGAATTTGCCGATGTCGGTGAAAACGAAGAGCCGGTCGCCATCACCCGTACCGATTTACGCTGGAATCGCATTCAAAACTTTATTGATGAGGCCGTGATGAAGCGGGGGGCCAACCACCGTAACGATGCCAGTGGGGTCATTCTTTTTGGTCGCCGCCCCCGATTGGTGCTTCCCCCTGGTGTGACCGAACGATTAGTCGTTCGCGATAACATGGCCGGTAACCTCGATCCGAATTATACCGACATCGCAGCAGCATTGAAGCTCGCCATGGCCTCGTTCCCTGAAGGGTCATCCAAACGTATTGTTTTACTTTCTGATGGCAACGAGAATTTAGGCAACGCGGAGGAACAAGCCGCGATTGCCCGTCAAAACGGAGTGCAAATCGATGTCATCCCCCTAGCAGAGGGGTATCGACAACAGAACGAGGTCATGATTCAAGAAGTCGTGGCCCCTGCACAAACAACCAAGGGGGCACGGGTGCCCATCCGAGTTCTTGTGCGGAATTCTCATCCGTCTCATTTTGTGGATGGACGCTTAGAACTTTTGCAAAACCGCGACGGGACCGAACGCCCCATTGCTATGGTGGGGCGCGATGAGAAAGAAAAATCCCCCTACGAGGTTCGCTTGGCTCCGGGCTTGAATAGTTTTGTGTTTCGGGACAAAGCGGAAATTAAAGGGGATCAAGACGAAGCATCGTATAGCTATCGGGCTGTGTTCACCCCCACTCGCAGTATCGATCGCGACGGGCGATTGGTCAGCGTCGGCCTTCCGGGCGATCGAATCCAAAATAACAAAGGGCTTGCCCATGTCATCGCCAAAGGTTCTCGGAAAGTTTTGTTCATCGATGCCGTTCAGGATGTAAACAGAAAATCCCCTCATCAATATCTGATCGATCGATTGCGTTTGGCCAAATACAACGTCACCCCAATCACGGTCGGGAGATTGCCCTTGGATAAGGGAGAAGCAACGGTCTTCTTGAGTAATTACGACTGTGTGATTATTTCCGATGTTCCTGCGGACCTTTTTAGCAGGGAGCAAATGGAAGCAATCCGTTCCAACACCTACGATCAAGGGGCGGGGCTTATCATGATCGGTGGCCCCGATAGCTTCGGTGCCGGTGGGTATCAAAAGACCCCCATCGAGGCGGCTTTGCCGGTAGAGTGCGACATCAAAGCCCTAAAGGCGGCCGGTCGGGGCGGCTTGGTGCTGATTATGCACGGCTGTGAAATTGCCGAAGCGAATAAATGGGAAAAGGAAGTCGCGAAATTGTCCCTCGATCGTCTGACCGCCAACGATATGTTCGGGAT
>CAZFDX010000677.1:0-2478 GCA_964518325.1 uncultured Alcaligenaceae bacterium
CCGATAAGGTCATGGATTTGAGCAAATCGTTAATATCGTTTTCTTGGAAGACCAGATCGACACGGGCTTCCCCTTCGACCACACCCGAACGGGTAAAGTGAGCCACCCCCGAATTAAACAGGATGACATGCGAGACGGGTAATTGAATCGCTTGGCGGAGTTCCGTCTTGGCGGGAAGATTCGATCCAACTTCTTGATTCGTAACGGGATCGGTGGTTTTCTTTTGGCTTAACACAATTCCCGTAGTGCCGAGAACTCCCACGACGGAGAAGGCAGCTAAAGACCAAAGTAAGCGTTTCATGTGTACAAAACTCCACATAGAGAGGGGTTATTGGGCAGGATGGATTATGGATAATGACGATTCAGATCGGTTTTTTGATTGCAAATTGGGGCAAATTTCCAATAAGTCAAGATTTTCTGATCAGAATTATTATGCCGATAGGGCAAACTTATACTATTTTTCCGAAAGATGAGAATCTGCCGTTTGTAGTTGTTACAGAATTTGTTAGTATTTCGGGGAGTGTATGTTGCTGTTCCCACAGGCACCAAGGACAGGAAACCGTCATGGACTTGACGGCACTGCAAGAGGATTGCGCTGATGACACCCGATTCCCCCCTGACTTCCCCTCACTGCGACCCCGTGATTCGTCCCGAAGAAGTGATTGCGCAAATCTGGGCCGAGGTAATGGACCTTGATGAAGTCAAGCCGGATGACGATTTCTTTGAACTCGGTGGAGATAGCCTGCACGCCGTCCAAATTCTGTCTCGAATCAGCAAGCGATTTCAGTTCAAACTTTCGGAAGGGGAATTATTCACCGCTCGGACCCCGCGGGGTTTATACGAACTTTTAGGTTCCGCAGGGAATCCGGAAAATGGCCCTGCGTTGGTCGCTCAGAAAGGTGACCCTCGCCCCACCCACTTTCCGGCAACATCGGCCCAACGCCGGTTGTGGTTCTTGGATCGATTTATTGCTAATCCCGAGGTTTATAACGTCCCATTTTTGGTTGCCATCCAAGGGGATTTGGACCCGTTAGCGTTAGCGGTGGCCTTTTCGCGTTTGGAGCAACGGCACGAGGCTTTACGCACGCGGCTGGTTGAGCGGGACGGGCTTCCCGAGCAAGAAGTTTTGCCAGCGCAAACGGTCTCGTTGCCCGTGCACGATCTGCGGAACCTGCCCGAATCGAAACGGCGCGAAACCGCTATCCAAGAGGCCACACACGATGCCAAAACTCCGTTTGCTTTAAGCGGGGAACGCCTTTATCGGTTGAAGCTCTATCGAACCGGTGCCGATGAACACTTGCTGTACTTGAACTTCCACCATGCCATTACCGATGGTTGGTCTTGGGGAATTTTGTTCAAAGACTTGGAAGAGTTCTACGAAGCAGAACGAAACAAACGGTCCGACAAACTCGCTCCGTTACCGGTTCAGTACGGGGATTATGCTCTATGGCAAAGGGAATGGGTCCAAAGCGAAGCCTGCCGCGAACAGGTGAAATACTGGAAAGAGGCCCTCGGGGATCATCCGACGCCGATCAACTTACCGTTCGCGAAACCAAGGCCCAAAATGCAATCGTTTCAGGGGGGGTGGAAACGCTTTGAGATCAGTAAAAAGCCCCAAGCAGCGATCGACAAACTGGCCCGCGAATGCTCGACCACCCGCTTCATGATTGGTTTGGCCGCCTTGGAAATCGTTCTGCATCGCTATACCGGCCAAGACGATCTCTCGATTGGAACCCCCGTTGCGGGACGCAACAAAGCGGAGATCGAGCCGCTCATTGGTATGTTCGTCAACACCCTTGTGTTACGAACGAATCTTGCCGATAAACCAACCTTCTTGCAATTATTGGAACGAATTCGGGTCAGCCGACTGGGGGCGTTTGCCCATCAAGAGGTGCCTCTCGAATTGCTAATCGAAGAGATTCGCCCCCCCCGTGATACCAGCCGACAACCTTTCTTCCAAATTGCATTTTTGTATCAGAACATGACGATTATTCCCCCGCGCATGGGTCGGCACAAACTCACCAACTTGCCGATTCACAACGGGACAAGCATGTTCGATTTACGCTTGGTGCTGGAAGATGGCCCCTTCGGTTCGTTGTGGGGTTGGCTCGAATACAACACTAACTTGTTTGATGCCGACTCGATGGAGCGGCTGATTGGTCACTTCTTGCACACTCTCGAACAGGCTTGTGCTAACCCCCAGCAGAATATCGAACAAATCTCGATCCTCCCGCCGGCAGAACGGCGACAATTACTCCAAGAATTCAACCGCACCCAACACCCCTACCCTGCTCATGATCTGATTCATTCCGGTTTCGAGCGCTGCGTTCAAGCCAGGCCCGATGCGGTGGCCCTTGTCACCAGAAAAGAAACGCTGACCTACCGACAATTGAACGATCGTGCGAACCAACTTGCCCGATACCTACAACAACAAGGGGTCGCCCCGAAAGATTATGTGGGGGTATGTCCCTCACGTTC
>CAZFDX010000678.1:0-20663 GCA_964518325.1 uncultured Alcaligenaceae bacterium
GGTGTAGCGCAGCCCGGTAGAGCACCTGCTTTGGGAGCAGGACGTCGTCGGTTCAAATCCGGCCGCCCCGATTCTCCATTCCTGTTGGCCCCTGTGAACGAGACCAAGTTCACAGGGGCTATTCTTTTGCCAAGTTTTCGTTTGCAAGGATGCAGAAACGCCCCTTGGTTTGGTATCATTTCTTAAGACGACCGGCGCAACCACCTTGGCGAGAATATCCGAAACCGAAGGGGAATGCTGGAACATCACCGAGTTACCGAGTCACCGATCACCGATCTCCAAGGATCATGGAGGAGAATCGCTGAATCCGCGTCGTTGAGTCGTTGTCGAATCGTTGCCGAATCAATGTCGTGGTGGATCGCCCGATCATCGCTTGATGTGATGGCATCCCTTGGCCCTACGAGGTCTCCCCATGCTTTCTAAGAAGATCGCGGACAAAATTTTTGACATGAGCTTCCTTCCGAGTGGTCGCTTGGTGGGGATCGTTCGTCGGGGGCGGCGGGTGGCCTTTCTGTATTGGTCTTTGCCCCATTTCGAGGAGGAGCTAATCTACCAGACCCCTGAACTCGAGTTGCTGACTTGGAATCATCATCTTTCGGTTGCCTCGCAATCGAGTGCCGATCTCGTTGCGGGTTTGTTTCAAAGTCCCGATCATGCGTTCCGGTTTGTGGTGCGTGGAACAGAAGTGATTTGGTACGAAGGGACCAATTGGCCCAGAGACTCACGACTCTTCTTATCGCCCAATGGCCAAAGGATGATTGCTCAGGTGGGTTCTCAAGTAACCTTCTATGCAGGTTCGCCGGAAAAGAGCTATCATCGGGTTTACCAGACCGAAGGGTTCCGACCGCATCGGCAGCTACGATGTTACGGGTTTCTCCGTGACGGCGAGCATTACCTTGCTTGGGGCAGACAACGAGTTTCGGTTGAAATCCACCGGTTTCCCGTCATCTTCCCTCTAAGAGAATTACCCCTCGACATCCGAAGCATGTTGCCTCCAGTTTGGAATCCCAATCGGGATGCCATACTAATTCGAGGGAGCCAACTCTTGTTTATCGATCTCAGGGATTGGCAACGTTCGCTCGTAGTGGAACCCCTTTTTACTGAGGATCGTCCGGTGAGACCGAACAGATTTGCCCTGCATCCCAATCAGGATCGAATCCTTTGCTACAAGGAGGGAAATGACACCATCGAGGTTTATTCCCGTAAAGCTCAAGCGATGGTGGAAGGGTTCGCATGGGGTCAGCAAGACTACATCGCCTTGGGTTATAGCCACGATGGGCTTATGGCATTCGCTGCCACACAGGATGGCGAGGTGGTGGTGTGGGATGTGGAATAATTGGGAAGCGGGCGGTCTCCAAGGCGGCATCGATGCGGCCGTTCGGGCTTCGTTTGTTGGTTGAACCCTCCCCTTCGCAATCCGGTCGCTAAACTAGACTCCTTGCAGGAAGAGGCTCCTTTCAGGAAGAAACTTCTCGTAGGAAGAGACTCGCAGGGAGTGAAGGGCACCTTTTGATAGGCTCACACCGAGCATAGGAATCGAATAGGGAGAGAAATGAGCAAGGCCCCGATGAGCGGATGGAATGGGTTTCTCAATGTCGATAAACCGCGCGGGCAGACCTCACGGGATGTGGTCAACACGATTCAAGCCCTGCTCCCCCGACGAACCAAGGTCGGTCATGCTGGTACACTCGACCCGTTGGCAACTGGTGTGTTAGTCGTCGCCTTGGGGCAAGCCACGCGATTGGTGGAAGAAGTTAAGAATCAGACGAAGGTCTACTTCGCTCGAATCCGCCTTGGCTACACCAGCTCCACAGACGATGCCGAGGGAGAAATCGTCCCTTATCCTCAACCCCGTGCGGTGACCCTCGCCGACATCGAAACGCTGCTACCGAAATTCCAAGGGGAGATTCAACAACGTCCCCCAAAAGTGTCGGCCCTGAAAGTGGCGGGTCGCCGAGCGCATGAATTGGTTCGACAAGGGGAAGAATTCACGGTGGCACCTCGTGCGGTTCGGGTCGATCGGATCGAACTACTCGATTTTCAGGGTGAGCTTCTCACGGTTCGGGTCACCTGTGGGAAGGGAACGTATATCCGGTCGATTGCTCGCGATTTGGGGGAAGAATTAGGTTGTGGGGGCTACATCGAAGAATTACGGCGAGAGCGGATTGGATCGTTCCATGCCGAGTCGGCCATAAAACCCCCTTTCACTCAGGAGAGTTTGGCTCACAGCTTGCAGCCGATGGAAGCGGTGATCTCTCATTACGAACGATTGGAACTCGATGCCTCTCAGGTGATGCAGGTGAAGCAGGGGCAACCCGTGAAGGTGACCGGTCCCGATCGCGAGCCGATCGCAGCGTTTTTTGAAGGTCGAGTGGTTGCGTTGGGGCCAATCCGCAACGGGAAGTTTCTGGGTCAGAAAGTTTTGATTCCTTCGTAGCGGTTTGGCATTTTGGATTTCACAACATACACTTCCGGAATGAACCTCATTCCAAAAGATTTGATCGTTTCGGTATCGGGCATTCGCGGAATCGTCGGGCAGAGTTTAACTCCCGAGGTGGCATGTCGATTTGCGCAGGCCTTGGGAACGTACTTGCAAGGGGGCACGGTCATTGTCTCGCGCGATAGCCGGCCCAGCGGGGTGATGCTCCGCAATGCCGTGATCGCGGGTTTGCAGGCAACCAAGTGCCAAGTTCTGGATATTGGAATTGCGCCGACCCCCACCGTTGGGGTGGCAGTGAAACAATTCTCGGCGAAGGGGGCCATTCAAATCACGGCCAGCCATAATCCTAGCCCTTGGAATGGCCTGAAAATGTTCGGTAGCGATGGAGCCGTCCTCACCGCCGAACGAGGCCAAAAGGTCAAGACCCTCTTCGAGTCGGGGGAATTTGTCTTTGGTCAATGGAATCAGATTGCCGATGTTCGGGTTCCTCCCGATGTGGGGCAATTTCACCTCCAGAAGGTGATGGCATGCGTGACCCCGACCGTGATTTCGACCTCGGGCCTGCGTGTGTTTATCGATGCCAATGGTGGTGCCGGCGGACCGTTGGCCACACGTTTATTAGAGGAACTCGGTTGCCCCTATGTTGCGGAAGCCTGTTATGCGGATGGGGTATTTCTCCATGAAGCCGAGCCGATCCCCGCTCATCTGCAGGAGGTGGCCGAACGGGTGCGAACTGCGGAATGCGATGTGGGCTTTGTTCTCGATCCCGATGCCGATCGTTTAGCGCTCATCGACGAGAAGGGGCAGTGCATCTCGGAAGAGTTAACCTTGGCCCTCGCGGTGAAGTTGCGTCTCTCGCGGCAAGCCGGAACGGTGGTCATCAATATGTCCTCCAGTCGGGTGAACGAAGACTTGGCTCGCGAAGTGGGCTGCGAATGCTTCCGCACTGCGGTGGGGGAAGCGAATGTGGTGGCAGGGATGCGCGCCCATCAAGCTGTGATTGGGGGCGAAGGGAACGGCGGCGTGATTGATCCCCGTGTCGGCTGGGTGCGTGATCCATTTATCGGTATGGTCCTGATTTTGGAATTGATGGCAGAGACGGGGCAACCCCTTTCCGAATTGGTGCGATCGCTTCCCCAATATCACATGCTCAAAACCAAGGTCACCGTGCCCAAGGAGCAATTGGCCCCCGCCCTAGAGAAATTGAAATCGATCCACACCACAGCAGATATCAACACCGTCGATGGTCTTCGTTTCGATTGGAAAGATCGTTGGGTTCATGTGCGAGCCAGTAACACCGAGCCGATCGTCCGTATCATTGCCGAAGCTCCCACATTGGCAGAATGCGAAAAGCTCTGCCAAGAAACCGAACAAGGCATGGGATTGACATCGTGACTGCGTTGCTCGAATTGAATCAGATCGTGGCCCAATTCCCGAACCAGCAACCTATCTTTCAGAGCACCACTTGGAAATGGAATTCGGGCCAGCATTGGGCGTTTGTTGGTCCGGTTGGTGCAGGGAAATCGACCTTCCTGAAAATTCTCGAAGGGGCTTTCCGAATCACTTCCGGTGAAAGAAAGATCACACGCCCCATCCTTCGAGTGAGCTTTCAGGATAGCTTGGGACCCTTCCAAGCCTCGAAGTATTTTTATCAGCAACGTTTCAACTTCATCGAAGCGCAGGACTCGTTGACCGTCAAAGATTTTTTGGCCGAGAACCCCTCGATCGATCCCAAAAATTGGCAACAAGTGGTGGAACTCTTTGAACTCGGTGACCTCTTAGAGAAAGAGGTGATTGCCCTTTCTACCGGTCAAAACCGCCGGCTTCGGATCGCCCGTGCCTTGCTCCGGAAACCAGAAATTTTATTACTGGATGATCCCTTTTCTGGGATGGATTCCCGCCGCAGGGTCTTTCTCTCAACGTATCTGGAACGATTAGCTCAGCAGGGGATTCATCTCGGGATTACCTGTCGGGCCGAGGAAATCCCCAATGTTTGCACTCATCAAGCATTGCTCCAACAAGGGGAAATTATCGACACCCGCGAAGTGCCTCCGCCCCATTCTGTATCGGGCGAGCAAAGCATATCGCATCCTTCATCTGCTGGAAAGATGAGTTCGCTCTCTGAATCGAGCGAACAGAGGAAATTGCCTCCGGTTGTGGATTGGGAAAAACTCATGTCCGCAACGCAACCGGTGACAACAAATCCCTCCAGTTCACCGACAGTCGATCCCCAGACTCCCATTTTGGAACTGGAAAATGTTCGGGTTCAATATGGTGAGCGTCCCATCTTGGAAGGGGTCAATTGGATCATCCATCGAGGGGAACGCTGGGCTTTGTTCGGTGAAAACGGTGCAGGGAAGTCCACCTTGCTGAGTCTCATTGTCGGCGATCATCCTCAGGTTTACTCCAACAAGGTGAAGCTCTGGGGTCGATCGCGAGGGAGCGGGGAATCGATCTGGGAAGTGAAACAACGGATTGGCTTTTTCTCTTCGGAATTTCAGATGTACTTCCCCAGAGAGGTTCTGGTTTGGCAAGCGGTCGGTACGGGCTTGTTTGATGGGGTCTATTCCCGACGCTTAGAGGATTCCGAACGGGATCGGGTCGATTCGCTCTTACAGCATTTCGGCATGTTCCATTTACGGGAACGACCTTTGGTTGCACTCTCGGCAGCGGAACAGAGAATGGCCCTGCTCGCCCGTGCCCTCATTAAGCAACCGGCATTATTGATTTTGGATGAACCCTTCCAAGGGCTGGATTGGAAATCGATCGAGTTTTTGAAAGTTCAAATCGAATCGATCCTTGACCCCGAGCAAACTCTGATCTTTGTGACGCACGACCCGCAAGAGTTACTCCCCTCGATCCAACGAGTGTTTCGACTGACCCCCCCGACCCTGAGCAGTAATTGAGAAATTTTCTCAACAAAGACTTTTCCAAGGGATTCTGGATTGCCCTTCTTTTTTTGACCTTGATCTTGCTGTTGAAACTAAATCTCAATAAGAAAGGGAGAAAGGAGCTGTAAGGATGACCCTATGAATGGTGATAATGAGAATCTCGATCTGACGGCACCCGAGGAACTCAGGTCGAACCCAGCCGAGTCCCAGTTACTGGAAATTGATGCCCAGCAACTTCTCCAAGGAAAAAACGAAGTCTATTTGATCCTTGATGGAATACGGTATCGGCTTCGGCGGACCCGTCGCAATAAACTTATTCTGCAAAAGTGAGCATGGCTAATATCAGCAGACCGCGGGCCGTCCAGCCGAGCGTCCGAATCCAATTCGTCTGTACCAATTTTTGGATCGTGTGTTCATCTCGTTCGATCATCAATCGTTCATGGCAGGGGACTTGGATCAAAAAAGTTGATGCCCAAACGAGAATGAGGATCACCAGACTGGAACCGAAAAGGGCTTTGGTTCGAGTATCAAAAGAATTCCAGAAATTGAATAACCACACCGAGCAGATCGCTTCGAGGAGCATCAACGGGATCACCACCCAAGAAATTCGTTTGACGTGTTCTTTGGCGTAGGAAGTAAAATCATCGTGAATGCGAGCGAACAAGGGGTAATGAACCAGTTGAATGATCCAAATCAACCCCACCATTCCCCAAGTGCTTGCGAGCAGAATCAGCGTTGTCGTCTTAAAAGAATACATGAAATAGTAGTAGACAATCGATGGTTATTTCTGCCAGCGGTAGGCCAGCGACAAGCCAGCGACAAGCCAGCGACAGAGTAGGTTCACTACCTGAGTTAGCTGTTGCGAAAGAATGGGGGGTTAAATGAGATTTCGTTCCTGCATGAGTCGAAGCATTTTGCGACGGGTCCGCCAGAAAACATCCTCCATCAGAATATGAGCAAATTCACCATTTCGACCAATGCAATACAAGCCAGCAATACCCGTTGATTCGGCGAATTCTTTCCGGCGAGATTCGTACTCATTGAGGTAGACCGGATAAGCGACCGGAGTTCGCAGAACGCGGCAGCCGAGATACCGAGAGTGAATATCGGGAATCAGATCGAGGAGGGCATCGCGACACAGCTCGCCGAGTTGTTCATCATTTTTGGTCCAATGTTCGTCGCCGACTTGTGCCCCAATATCAGCCGTGATGAGCGTATGCCCTTCGGGAACCAGCCAAGGAAGCCCCATACCGATTTCACTTAAGCGGAAGAACGGATACTTTGATTCAGGGGTCCACGTTACCACATTGGGCAACAAGTTTCTTCCCCGCAAACGGAGATTGACGAAGATCATGGGTCGGTAACGAATGCGGGAAAGATCGTGGAGCGAATCGGTGCCACGCACCAGCTTCGGAAGCACATGGAGCGGTGCAGTGGAAACCACCGCGCTGGCATCATAATCTTTGCCGTTGACGGTGACCCCGACTACCTCTTGGTTCTCGGTGTGAATGGCCTCGACGGGTGATTCTAAAGAAACGCAATCCCGCACTTCATCGGCCAACTTTTCGCAAACCGCACCAATGCCCCCCTCGGGATACACATGCCAAACGTGGGGCGATTCGGTTACGGAGGTGGAATAGCCCACGGCCACGGTTCGCTTGGTCAATCGACTGGCTCCCAACAGCATCATCACACGGGGAAGCGAGCTAGTAAATTTTTCCCCCACGCTCGGGGCTAATTCCGTTGCCTTGGCTCCCGACCATGCTTCCGTGAGCGGGATGGCAATTTCTTCTGCGAGCCGATGCCCATACGCTTGCGAAAACCATTCCGCAGCATTTTTGGGCCGAGAACGAAACAGGTTCGTTGATTTCGTCCACAGCGCACTCGACCAATAACGGGGCGAGCGCATTAGCCCAAAGGGGTACGAATAGACTTGATTAGCACGGAAGACACTCTCACCGTATCGGGGCATATGCCGAGATTGGGCCGAGACGCCAACTGCAGCGGCCAGCCGATTCGTGATGAAATGGGCACCGAAATCATAGGTGAAACCATCGGGGTCTTGGATACTACGGGCCAACCCTGCAATGTTCTTGCTGGCTTCAAAAATCCGAATCGGTACCCCATGCCGTTTCAAATAGGTCGCAGCCGTTAAGCCTGCCAAACCGGCACCAATCATTACCACAGGATGAGAATTTTTCATGGGGTCATTTCCGTCACGTTCAAGGAGTGAGAATTTTTCATGGGGTCTTTTCCGTTGAGAGCGGTTTCTGAAACTCTGCATGCAAAATCGAACCGTAGCCCATCAGATTGAGCAGCATATCCCACAGGGTGAAAATCGTGAGACTCCCGACCGACTTCAGAGAGAACCGACGGACCAACCATTTCGAGAATCCCCAATCGTCCAACACATTCCGAATGGAATAGACCCAATTCACGGGACTAACGGCCGAGCGCACTTTCACCGGTTGCAAGCCGACCGCTTTTCCCAATTCCGAGAGGTTGTCCCGATTGAATAAATATGTGTGTCGTGGAAAATGATACCCTCCCCAATGTCGTCCCATGAAAATGAAGTGATCCAAAGTTTTGGTGTTATCGGTGACAATCACCACCCGACCCGCTGGTTTCAAATGAGTATAAACGCTTTCTAATAAGTTTCGTGGATCGCTCACATGTTCAATGGTCATGATGAGAAAGATGAGATCGAACCCCTTTTCATCCCTTAACTCTTGAAGGTAACCGGTCTGAATGTTCAGGCCTTTCTTCCGTCCCGCTTCGGCGGCTCGTTCATCGGCATCGAGACCAACAAGCTGCCAACTCGGTGGACCAAACTCCTTGAGTAAACTGAGATGAAATCCATCACCACACCCGACATCGAGTATCCGAGCGTCTGCGGGGAGTTTCCGGCACCATTTCAAAAGACGCTTGGCTTCCAACCGCCGACGAATCTTGTGGACGAGACCATATTCCGTTTCTTGAAATTGAAAGGCATGATAATCATTTGGATAGATTTGAGAATGAGCCAGCTCCGAGGGGCGGGGATTCAGAAACACCATCCGGCAGCGTCGGCAGCGAACCACCAGAAAACTATCGGGGCAGGTGCGATACTCAAAATCTTCCCCCACTCCGATCGGGTCCACATCTTTACACGGCACAAACAACAAAGCGCCGGTTCCAACGGAAGGGGTTTTTGGCCTTCACTCGGAACGGGTTGGGAAGGGGAATCTAGCAAAACGCTGCTCATTTTTATTTCAATTCGGTGAATTCAGGGAGGAGTTATTATTAAACCATGAAATTGGAAACACGGAAGACTCATTCCCAAAAAAAATTCAAAAGATCATTTTGCTTCTTACGATCACAGGTGAAACATCATCGTTTCTGGGTGAAGAGATGAGAAATCACTGAGAAAATTTTGTGTTGTGATTCCAAATCGTTCAATGATGAGAATATCCTGAGTAGAGATTCAACAAGGTTGCCTGATGAGAAAATTCTAGATTGTTGCCTATTTTCGTTTCGCAGCTGGTTTAGCTCCCGCTGATCTCCCAACCTTTGCGATAGGGTTTCTTGATAAGGGAGTTCAGTTCGGGAAGCCCTTTGGCTTGGAGTTTTTCGGCATCCCATTGGATCGCTTTTCCAGATCGATACGAAACGACCCCGAGCAAAACTGCTTCGGTCAATGTTCCCGAATAATCGAAGTTACAGGTAGTGGGTTTTCCCGTTTTGGCGGCTTCGATCCATTCTTTATGATGCCCAATCGAGTTGGGAATGCTCATATCGGGCTTTGCAGATTGAAGGTCTTTTTCAACGAACAGATAGCTCCCGTAGGTGGCAAGCATCGAACCTTTCTCACCAACGAATAAGCAGCCGTCACCCCATTTAGGAAAGTTGGGGTTCTCGAATTGTTTCGGTCGCTTGCCGCCATCGTACCAAGTAAGGGTCACCGGAGGAAGTTTTTCTCGCGCAGGGAATTCATATTTGCAAATGACATATTCGGGAGCAGTGATCGGGTCGGGTTTCGGGCCAGTCGCTTCCACTGAAACAGGATGGCGTAAGTTCAACGCCCAGAAGGGAAGGTCCATGTGATGGCAAGCCATATCGGCAAAGGTCCCCCCCCCGAAATCCCAGTACCGTCGCCAATTTGCGGGGTGATACCCTGAGGAGTATTCGGTTTCGGGGGCCCCTCCCAGCCAAAGGTCCCAGTTGAGATGATCGGGCACTTTCTCGGTTTTCGGGCGGGTTCCATTTCCGGACCAACCTTTGCCAACCCAAACATGAACTTCGCGAACCGCTCCGAGGGTTCCCGCACGAATCAGTTCCACCACGCGACGATAGTTATCACCGGCATGAATTTGCGTGCCCATTTGCGTGGCCAGTTTTTTCTTCTTGGCCAGTTCGTTCAGAACCCGTGCTTCCCAAACGGTGTGGGTCAACGGTTTCTCGCAGTAGGCATGTAACCCCGCAGTAAGGGCCGCATAAGTCACATGAAAATGGGTATGGTCCGGCGTGGCACAAAGAACTCCATCCAGCCCCTTGGCATCGATCATCTTGCGAAAATCCTGATAGAACTTCGCTTGCGGGAATGCCTTTTGAGCATCCACCGCTTTCGAGGTATCGACATCGCACAGGGCCACCACCTCGGCACCGGCGCCCTTGAGTTGGCCCCAGTTATATTTCCCTTGACCGTTGGTTCCGACGACTCCCACGCGGAATCGTTCCGACGGGAGTTCTTTCTTCTCTTGGGAACAGGCAATCGGCAGGGCCGAAGCATAGGCGGCGGAAACAAGGAATGTGCGTCGATTCATCATGGGAGAGACCCTTTTGAATAAGGTATTATGGGAAGGTTACTGTGCAGTTCATTTCATGATCGAAACAGGGCTTGGCAAGAAGGAGGCATTGGGAAATCGGCAAAAACTTGTCGCCGCCCGCTCCACTGAGCATTCAAGAAAATCCGCCACGCTTCACATGCAAACAAAGTGGGGTGCAATGAAGGGAGAATCGATTGGCAGAAATAGAAGGGGTGACACGAAGGGGAAGCAGAAATGGAAAGGGTGTCACGAAGCAGGAACCAAGAAGCACAGGGATTCACATTCAGACAATCGCTTTAATAATCTCCCCGCGAGTGATGGGAGTCGGGCGCCCTTGCGGATCGTGAATTTCGGTATTGGGAGAAATGCCCAGCAAGTGGAACAGGGTGGCATGAATATCGGCAGGGGTCACCTTCCCATCGATGGGGTAGCCTGCATTTTTGTCGGAGGTTCCATAAACGGTACCGGCTTTGATCCCCCCCCCTGCGAAGGCCACCGAGAAAACATGACCCCAGTGATCTCTTCCACCGCTTCCGTTAATTTTGGGCGTTCGACCGAATTCCCCCCCCCACACCACCAAGGTTTCATTCAATAAGCCCCGTTGCTCCAAGTCCTCAATCAACGCAGGGAAGGCTTGATCCATGATAGGCATTAGCACCTCTTTGCAGGCACGCCCATGATTACTGTGCGTATCCCACATTCCCTGTTCGAGCGCCCCCTTGATTCGGGTCCAATTCACTTGAACCAAACTCACTCCCGCTTCAACCAATCGTCGAGCCAACAGGCACGATTGACCGAAGCGAGTTCGTCCATACCGATCGCGTGTGGCCGGCGATTCTTTGCTGAGATCAAACGCTTGACGAGCTGCCCCCGACCCCAAAAGTTCAAACGCCTTCCGCGTGTGTTGATCTTTCTTCGCGAGGGCATCCTGAACCTCTTTTCGATCCAAGGATTTTGCCAAGGAATCCAACAACGATTTTCTTCCTTGAAAACGATCCCAAGAAATATCGTCCGACAAAGCTAAATCGGGTATGCGGAAATTCGCATCGTTAGGGTCGCAGTGAATGAACCAAGGTTGGGCCTTCAGGCCCAAAAAGCCGGCATCCTGACCCGGCCAAGGGATGTTCCCATCGTTCCAGATATTTTCCGGCAAAATTACCGACGAAGGTAACCCACCCCGATCCGGAACCAAATGCCGCACCAACGCCGCCATACTGGGCCAATGATTCGGCGCTTTCGCTGTGACGTTTTCGACATTCATTGGGACGTGCGGAACACCCGTGAGAAATTGATAACCACTGGAAGAGTGAGCATGGTCCCTTGTACTGACGGCTCGCAAGATCGCTAACTTGTGAGCGATCTTGGCCGTTTTAGGCATTAGCTCACCGACTCGCAGCCCTGACAGGGAACTTGGAATCGTCCCAAACGGACCGCGTATCTCCGAAGGGGCATCGGGTTTCGGGTCCCATGTTTCATGTTGGGGGGGACCACCAAGCAAACAGAAAAAAATCACCGATTTCGTTTTCGAGGTTTTCGGGGCCGCTCGTAACAGATTCGACAACATCAATCCGCCAGAACCAATCGCCCCCAATCGAAGCCATTCACGCCGATGATAGGTACCATCATAAAGGGAGAGCATAGTGGGGACTCCAACAGGAGAGTAAGTAGGATAGATATATTGTGACAAGTGGAACGCTTGAAAACTAGAGAAAATCGACATCGTCCCCAAAAATGATGTAAACCTATTGAAACGGGTTATCTCGAATGCTCAGGTGATAGGTTTTTTAATGTGGACAGAACTGAGGGTATCTCGAATGTTCATTAAGCTCACGCCGGATGAACAATCCGCATCGGTTGCGTTACACTATCTCCACACTATCCCCCTCTACAGAGGAACCATCAGATGAAATCCCTCTCCAGACGACATTTTCTCACCTCAAGCCTTGCCGGCATGGTCGCCGCTCAAGCGGTTCAGGGTCAACCCCTCGAAATAGCAATAGCTCCTTTTCAGGTAGAAGTCACCCCGCCGAAGGGGCATCCGTGCATGGGGGGGGGGATCGCACCCATCTCGGAAATCGATGATCCTTTGTATCTCATGGGGGTGATTATAACCGGTGTGGGAAAACCGATCGTCTTGGCGGCTATCGATTGGTGTGAAATTCGCAACGATGCCTACGATGCTTGGCGCGACGAATTGGCCCAAGCGGTCTCGACCGATCGCAATCGAATTATGCTCACCTCGGTTCATCAACATGATGCCCCCATCTCCGACCTCACCGCCCAAAAGCTGCTCGAAAGTATTAAAGCTCACGGAGCGATTTGCGATCTGGAATTTCATGCTCAAGTGATCGCCAAGGCAGCTCGGGCCGCCCAACAGGCCTTGAAATCACCACAGAAAGTGACCCACATCGGTATGGGGCAAGCGGAAGTAAAGGAGGTCGCGAGTAATCGTCGCTATATCGATGAAGCGGGTCGAGTGCGACATGATCGAACCAGCTTTACCAGCAATCTCAAAATTCGTGAAGCCCCTGAAGGGCGGATCGATCCTTTTCTCAAAACGCTGAGTTTCTGGAACGAGGAGACTCCTTTGCTCGCCCTCTCGGCCTATGCATGCCACCCGATGAGCACCTATGGAAGAGGTCGCGCTAGCGCGGATTTTCCGGGTATCGCACGAAAATTACGCCAAAGCGATAATCCAAAGTTAGTACAGATATATATGTCGGGTTGCTCGGGCAATGTGACTGCGGGAAAATATAATTCCGGTCCACCTGAGAATCGTGAAATTTTGGGGAAAAGACTTCATGCTGCCATGAAAGCAGCGTGGGAAAAGACCAAGAAAATTCCTCTATCTCAGGCAACCTTTCGATGCGAAACATTAAAATTGGAAGCCCGTGAAGATTCCGGTTATGATGAAGCCAGTTTGAAAAAACGATTGACCGATGACTCGAAGGGGTTCGGCAAATGTCTCGCGGCCATGGGACTGAGTTGGCGGAAACGGGTTTCTTCAGGGCAGGGGATTGATGTGCCCGTTCTGGACTTTGGTTCTGCCGTGATTTTGATATTACCGGCCGAATCGTATGTGGAATATCAACTCACTGCCCAGCAGTTACGCAAAGATGATTTTGTATTGGTTGCGGGTTACGGGGAGTGTGGACCGGGTTACATTCCCCACGAACAAGCATGGGAAGAACAAGACGGGAATTTAAGTGATTGGTGTTGGGTGAAAAAAGGTTCCGAATCGGCCATGCAGGAAGTGATTAAAAAGGCCTTGCTGAAAAAATGAGATTGAGTGACGAAAAATTGAGAAAGATCGTTTGTGAAAAAAATGGCTTCAAATAACCTCTGAAAAAATATGAAACAGCCACTATTTTGTTATATCCAACTTGCATTGATTTCAATCGCTTCGATTGCAATCGATTATTTTGCGCATCAGTATATTTCGATCCCAATTTTCGTCACGATACCCCTTCTCCTTGCGACGAGACGATTCGGCCTGAAAATTGGAATGAGCCTTGTTGTGATATTATTAGCGATCCATTTTATCCTCATCAGGACCCAACCGATTACTCAGGATTCTTCTTATCTCATCATCACCAATTTTATTGCCTGTTTGAGTATGTTAGGAGTCATCTCGTTTTTAAGCTCCTGTAACATCAAGACCCGAGAATGGGCCAATCATGTTTTGGAATCAGCACAATTACAGATTTCCACGTTAACCAAAGGAAGTGATGATGTTTTTGTGATTTTCGACACAAACGGAATTATTACGGCATGGGGTTCCGGTGCAGAAGAGAATTTTGGATATACCTCCCACGAAATGGTAGGATCTCATATCGGATATTTGATCCCAGAATTTGCGAACAAAAGCTTCTCCAAAATAAAAAAAATCTCCCAGCATTGTGATCGACAATGTATCGAAATAGAGATCATCAACAAAATAGGGGAGAGAATTCCCGTCAGAATTCTTTGGACGCCGATTCCCAATTCGCGTGGAGAAATTTCAGGCTATGTTGCTACAATCCGCGATAACTCGGAACAAAAAATTATCGAAGGTGTGATTTATGAAGGGCAAGAGAGATTCAAACTCGCCCTCGAGAATGCAGACCATGGATATTGGGATTGGAACATCGAAAATAATTCTCTTTATTTGGATGAGAGGTGTAAGAAGATATTCGGAATGCCACCAGAGCAAATTGACTTTTCCTGCCTACATTTCAAAGAGATTATTCACCCTGAGGACTATGAACTCGTCATTAAAAACATCGAGAATCGAGAGAAATTAAGCCAGTCCGGTTTTGATCTTGACTATCGAGTTAAAAGAAACGATGGAACATGGATTTGGGTCAATTCCCGTGGTCGAGTCATTGAACGAGATCAAAACAATAACCCCCTTCGATTGATAGGTACTATTCATGACATTACAGAACGCAAGGAAGCAACAGAAAAATTACGTTTACAAGAAGAGAGATTCCGCAAGGCCTTTGACTATGCCCCGATCGGACTGGCTCTCGTCTCCCCCGAGGGTGCATGGTTACGAGTGAACAAAAGAATTTGTGAAATTGTTGGATACACTGAGGAAGAACTTCTCAAAATCGATTTTCAGACCATCACCCATCCCGAAGATTTAGAAGAGGAATTAAATTATGTGAAACAAATGCTTGAGGGGACCATTCAAACCTATCAGATAGAAAAAAGATACTTTCACAAGAAAGGTCATATCGTTCATGTTCTGTTAGCGGTATCTCTGGTTCGTGACAATCAGAATCAACCGCTGTATTTCATATCACAAATTAAGGATATCACGGCCCGAAAAATGGCCGAGGAAAAACTGAAACAGAGTTTGCGTGAAAAAGAAACTCTTATTCAGGAAATTCACCATAGGGTAAAAAATAATCTTGCTGTAATCGGTAGCTTGTTTTACTTGCAATCGCGCTATACCGATGATCCTAAAATTTTACGATTGCTACAGGATTGTCAAGATCGGGTTCGTTCGATGGCCCTCGTTCACGAACAATTGTATAGTTCGCCAGACCTTTCAAAAATCAATTTTTCTCAATACACGCGGGAACTGGTTCAGTCGCTTCATCGGAATTACAATCATTCTGGTCACGATATTCAATTGCAATTAGATTTAGAATCCGTCACATTAGATGTCGAAAAAGCAATCCCCTGTGGACTTATTCTCAATGAATTAATCACCAATGCCTTCAAGCATGCTTTTCCAAATCATTCTTCGGGTCATATTCGTATTTCCTTGACTCAGAAGGAGACTGGTGAGGTAACTCTTTCTGTGATGGATTCGGGTATTGGAATTAAACCTGACATTGTTGAGAACAAGAAATTATCACTCGGGATGCGCTTGATCCACTCGTTGAGCAAGCAAATTGATGGGCGGGTCGATTTTATCAATCACAATCCCGGAACAGAAGTGACTCTGACTATGGGGGCCTAACTTGTCAAATCCTCAAAGCCATATCTCACAACTTCGCGTTTTGGTGGTTGAAGATGAATCTTTGATTTCCGAAGAGATCATCGATCGTCTTGAATCGCTAGGATGCCGAATTCTCACCGTGTACGATTCCGGCGAGCAAGTTGTCCGCAATATCGATTCACTCCAGCCCGAACTCATTCTCATGGATATTCGCCTGAAAGGTGCCCTAGATGGGATACAAACGGCCGAAATTATTCGGCAAAGGCACGCGATTCCGATTATCTTCCTGACTTCCTACTCGGATTTAGCAACTCTGAATCGAGTCAAAGGAACCCGTCCCTATGGATACATTCTCAAACCTTTTCATGAAAAAGATTTGTTCGTCGCTATGGAATTAGCCATGGCCCGTTACCATTTAGAGCAAGCCGCTGGATCGTGAAGTATTTCAGTGATATATATTGTAGGTCGGAGGGAGGTAGAGTCAAAAATAAGAGTGTGATAAAATAACAATATGTCTATCGGCGATAAATCTTTATTCGTTCAACGATTTTTGGAAGTGTGAATTTTTCTTATTTGGTCGGAGAGTTGTTCTTCACGGATTTAGGTAGGATGAAATCGGCCATATAAAGTTGAGTGGGTGAACGGCCATCCCGATTACTGGTCCACATGATTTTCGTATAATCGGGACTGAATACGGGGAGAACGTCGGAGCCGGGCGCGTATGTGATTCGTGTGGTTTCTTTGGTTTCGATATTCATCCAATACAAATCGTAGTTGGGACGGGCTTTTTCATCACTGTGATCGGCCGCCGTGTAAATAATATGTTTACTATCCTTATACCAATAAGGTGCCCAATAAATCCATTTGTCGTTATCGGTAAGGGCTTTTTCCCCTGTGCCATCGACATTAATCACATAGAGTTGCAATCGATCTTTTTCTTTACGATCGCTTCGGAAAATCACCTTTGTTCCATCAGGTGAAAAGAACGGACCTCCGTTATAACAATTCGGAGCATTCGTCAATTTTTTGACATTCTTCCCATCGGCATCCATGATATAAAGTTGCAGGTGACCATCACGATTCGAGCAAAACACTATTTTCGAGCCATCAGCATTGTAAGAACCTTCGGCATCATAACCTTTCGTATTCGTGAGATTGATGCGATCTTCACCGTTAAAATCGGTCTCGAAAATATCCATATAGGGGTCAAAATCCCATTGATATTTTCGACGAATACCGGCTTTTTTATCTTCCTCTCTTTGTTTATATTCGTCCTGTTGATGCTTTTTCGTATCAGGGTCTAAATGACTCGATGCAAAGATCACACGGGGTTTTTTCGGATGGAAATACGCACAAGTGGTCCGTCCGTTTCCGGGAGAAATGCGAGTGGCTTTCCCTGTTTCTAGGTCTTGGATAAAAATCTGATAGAAGGGGTTCCCGCCTTCTTTTTCTTCGGCTTGGTAGATGATTTTTTTCCCATCGGGAGAGAAGTACCCTTCGCCGGCACGAACAAAATCCTTGGTCACCTGTTTGATATTTTGGAGATGTTCACTTTCGGCTTTGTCCCACGGAAGCGGATCCGCACCCAAGGAAAGGGAAAGTAAGAAAATCGGTTGGAGCATCACGTTCGATTTACCTGGAGGTTATTGGTAGGGAGATGTGAATATTCTATCGATTTTCAAGGTGAAAATCAATTCAATCAGTTCATTTGATAAACAACCTCATGAAATGAGGGAGTCTATTCGTTGCAAGGCCTCATTCGACGAAAATTTTTCAGTGAGGTCAGTAATCCCTAACCGTTTTACCACGACTACTCATTCAACCGATGCAGGTTTTCTGTTAGGCCAGTAATCCTTTGACGACCTCGCCATGAACATCGGTCAAGCGGAAATCCCGTCCTTGGAAACGATAGACCAATTTTGTGTGATCGATTCCTAAAAGGTGCAAAATGGTGGCATTCCAATCATGAATGTGAACCCCATCTTTGACGATGTTATAGCCAAAGTCATCGGTCTGACCCCAAGTGATCCCGGGTTTGACCCCCCCTCCTGCCATAATCATCGAGAAACATCGCCCATGATGATCGCGGCCGTAGTTGGTGTCGGTCAAGGCCCCTTGGCTGTAGACGGTTCGGCCAAATTCCCCCCCCCAAATCACGAGGGTTTCTTCCAAAAGCCCCAGTCGTTTTAGGTCTCGAATCAAGGCCGCAGTGGGTTTATCCACATCTTTACATTGGCCACGAATTTGGCTCGGTAACGAGCTGTGCTGATCCCAACCTCGATGCATGAGCTGAATGAAACGAACGCCGCGCTCGGCCATCCTGCGGGCTAATAAGCAATTACGGGCATAGCCGCCGTCTTCGTTTTTATCGTCGATGCCATATTCTTCAATCACTTTCCTTGGCTCTTTGCTCAGGTCGGTGAGTTCCGGAACGCTAGCCTGCATCCGATACGCCATTTCATATTGGGCTATCCGAGTGTTGATTTCGGGATCACCGAGCGCTTTGAGCGATTCCTGATTCAATTCCCCTAAGGCATCGAGCATGCGGCGGCGGTCGTCGGAATCGATCCCCTCTGGATTCGAGAGATAAAGGACGGGGTCTTTCCCAGTTCGGAAGCGCACGCCTTGATGTTGACTGGGGATGAAGCCTGCCCCCCAGAGACGAGAGAAAATCGGTTGATCGGTTTTATTTCCGCTCCCTTGTGAAATCATCACCACGAACGAAGGAAGGTCGGCGTTTTCGCTGCCAATTCCATACGAAAGCCACGCCCCCAAACTGGGTCGGCCCGGCTGCTGGCTTCCAGTCTGCAAGTAGGTGATGGCAGGATCGTGATTGATCGCCTCGGTATTCAAGGAATTAATCACGGCCAATTCGTCCACAACCGTGGCCATATGTGGTAACAGCTCACTCATGTAAGTGCCACATTTGCCCCGCTTTTCAAACTTAAAGATGCTCGGGGCAATCGGGAGCGTTTTCTGTCCCGAGGTCATCCCTGTGATGCGCTGACCCATGCGCACTTCTGCGGGTAAATCCTTCCCCCGATGTTTATTGAGTTGAGGTTTGTAATCCAAAAGGTCTAAGTGACTGGGGCCTCCCGACATGCACAGGTAAATCACACGCTTGGCTTTCGCGGGATGATGGAGCTTGGGCAAAATTCCCGGAACGGACTTTCTTTTCTCTTCGGCAAACAAATCGGGGTTGAGCAAAGAGGCCAAAGCCACCGTACCCAGTCCCGTTGCGGTGCGACCAAAGAAATGCCGACGTGTTTGCAGCTGTTGGGATTTGGTCCAAAACATATTTGAATCTCCTCGCGAGTGAAATTATTGTAACGGATTTTTTTCTTGCTGACGAGTCGAACCGAAACAATAATCCCTATTCCCGATGATCCCCCATCGAAGGGCCGATTTCGCTCAGGACGTTTTCCGAATCTCCAATTCGGATAGGAAATTCCAGACTTGAATAGGTAGGGGATTCCCATCCGGATAACGACAACGTGGCTCAATCAAAAGCCGATCAGACTGTGCCGAGAAGTTCTTTCAGGATATTATTCTGGGGATAGCTATGTCCGAGATGTTGACGAAAACTCTCGGCAAAGGGGACGCCGGCCTTTTCGCCTTGGACTTTGCCCCATTCCTTCATCGAGTCAACAAAGTTATCGACGCCATGATGTTTCAATAACCAAGCCCGTTGGCTGAAATGCTGTTCGAGCATCTTTTCTTTCAAGCCCATCACGGAGGAAATATCAATGCGAAATGCGGGTACAATCGGTTGACCAAAAATATCCTTCCCTTCAAGGGGGTCACAATAATAAAGGTGGGGAATCGACTCGATCGGCGGGTTGAGGTGGCGATTGTACAGGTAGTTGGGAATGGGGGCAGCAAAGGTGGCACCCCGAACGAGCTTACTGGTCATCTCGTGGTCGAGGTGATAATCATCGGGGCTGTGGGTGAAAATGATTTGAGGTCGAACTTTATTGATTAAATGAACCACCCGCTCCATCAGGTCGGCATCCAGAAAAACGCGAAGGTCGAAGGCTTCCACACAATGATAGGTCGCCCCGACGACCTGACAGGCAGCGGCTCCCTCGCGTCGGCGGATATTCGCAATTTCGTTGGGGGTATGTTCTGCCGAGCCACAATCGCCTGCCGTCATGGTGGCAATGTGAATTTGGTAGCCCTGTTCGTTCTTAAGGCGCAACAGGGTCCCTGCACAAAGAAATTCGGCATCGTCAGGGTGAGCGAGAATCGCCAGCGCAATTTTGTTCATAGTGTTACTTTGTATACCTTTCAGGGTGAATCATCAAACCAAGGGAAAGAAATTTTATCTCGAAGTCTAACGATTTTAGCGTTGACACCGGTTTGGGTAACCTTTAGGATAATAGAAAACAGAGAAAGGAAAACTTTTATCCTGTCAGAATTTACGTTCTGAAGTAACAATAAAAATAGATTCCTGCCGCCGTATTTTACCAAGTTTTCCCAACTTACCTTGAGACGACTTGAAAGCGACGGTATGTTTCCTCCGTAAGAACTTCATTATTCCCAATCGCTTTGGAAAGTGGTGGTTAATCGATCACTCCAAGGCCGATGAAGAATAATGTGGGCCTTTCCAAGTACGATGCTTGGCCGGGTTAGATGCACCAGCACGGATGCATGCGGTCCCCGTAGGCACCGGTTTGGCTGCCAGACGGAGTGTCCTTACTATGAATCTTGATTGGCTTAACAACGCGACCAAAAAAGAACTGGCCACTCGTGCCAAAACCCTCGGCATTGCTGCTTCCGACAGCATGCGGAAAGAGGAACTCATTAAAGCAATCACTAAAGCCATCAAAAAGAAGAAGGCCGCTAAAGAAGCGGCTAAAGCGGCCGCTCCGTCGAAACCCACGGCCAGCAAACCGACCCCCGCGAAAGCGAAATCGGCTCCGAGCAAACCTCTTTCCGCTCCCGTTGCCAAACCGAAACCCGCCACCAGCGAGAATGCGAACGGCAAACACCATCCAACCGGTAGCCATAAACCAGCGACACCACCCGCCCCCAAACCCAAGCCGGTGTCTCCCCCGATTCTACCTGCCCCATTGAATCGACCCTCGATTATGAGT
>CAZFDX010000679.1:0-9047 GCA_964518325.1 uncultured Alcaligenaceae bacterium
CCATCTTTGGAAATGGTCACGCAGTACAACACCTACAACCAAAACCAAACCAACGAAAACACAGCCAATGCTTTCACCCGAACCCAACGGGTGAAAACCTACACTTGCCCCTCGGACTTGCAACAACAATTATTGAATCCGGCCAGCGGACCCGGCGCGGGGCTGCAATACATGACCGGATCGTATCGTGCGGTCTCGGGTCGTGCCAATATCACGGCTCCTTTGGGTTGGTTCGATAACTCGGAAGGGGCGGCTCTTCCCCAGAATTTCCGAGGGATTTTGCACACCGTTTGGTCGCAACTTGGTCTCGCTCAAGAAACCTTTGCGAGTATCACCGATGGGGCTTCCAACACCTTGATGGTGGGCGAATATCATACGCGAACCCAACCCCGTCGCCGTACTTTTTGGGCTTACACCTATACCTCCTACAATCAATCGTCGGTTCACCCTGCGAGCCATACCTATCTCCCTGACTTTACTCGATGCGAACAGATTTCTGCCTCGCTGGGACTCGACAACCGGCCCTGCCGACGAGCCTTTGGGAGCTTCCACCCCAACGGCGCGAATTGGGTCATGGGCGATGGTTCCATTCGTTTCTTCCGTAGCTCGGTCGATATGAATCTCTTGGCCAACATGGCCACCATCTCGGGCGGGGAAGTCAACATCGCTAACTAAGCGATTCTTTCCCGTTCTTTCTCTCCTCAAGTCTCGGAGCTTGGAATGAAATTTTTTGCTTTGCGTTTCCTCGGGATCGGCCTGATGCTCATTGCCCTGAACGGCTGCGATTCCGTCGGTGGAAATTATGTTCCCGTTTCGGGGATCGTGACGATGAACGGTCAACCTCTAGCGAATGTTCAAGTCACCTTCCAACCGATGAGTACCGGCAAGGGAGGCGATGCCGGCGGGGTAGGCTCGTTTGCCATGACCGATGCCCAAGGTCGCTATACCCTCGAAGCCAGTACGCCGACCCCTCGCAAGGGAGCCTACGTCGGCAAGCACAAGGTGCGGATCGCCACTCCCCCGAATAAACTTCAAGGGAATAGCGATTCGGATGCGGCTCATGGTTCTTCGGCTGCGATGAAAGACCCGATTCCGGCCCGTTACAACACCGAAACCACCTTAGAATTTGAGGTTCCCAAAGGTGGTACCGACAAGGCCGATTTTGCTCTTACCACTCCTTGAAATTCACTCCCTTCGAAAACCCTTAAAAGGAACGGTAGAGAAGGGATGATTCCCCGCTCGCTCACTGAGAATGCCAGTGAGTTTTCCGTTGGGGAACCGACCCTGATTCGGATCGTTCGGCAACAAAGTCGAGAAATGCTCGATAGGTGAGTTTGTCTTGATCTATTTGCCTCTCAAAGAGAATTGGGAAATGCCCCTCTCTCATTCGGGGACCCATGAACGATCTTCCTATGGTTCATTCGGGAATGGGTGTATTGTCTTCTTCCTGATCTTCTTGCGATTCTAAACGGAGGGGTTGCCAAATATGGGGTCGGCTTAACGGCTCGATGTGCATGACCTCGGCACCTTGTTGATAGACCCGAACTGTTCCCGAAGATTGCGATACTGCTACGGCAATCGCCGAGGTCTTCATGCTGATGGCAATGGCAGCACCGTGACGGGTTCCTAATCCCCGAGGGAGTTTGATCCCTTTTTTATCGGCATCGAGTGAAGTGCATGCCGAGACCGCAATCCCATCTTGATCAATCAAAATCGCCCCATCGAGTTGAGCAAATTCTTTGATGGCATCTCGAACACTTTTGCGGCGCAGGTCTCGATCTTCTTTGCTGTACCCTTTGAAGGGGTTAAAGTTCAATTGATGGGACATACTTAAGACCTTTCGAGTATCGCCCACCACGAGAATGGTTCCGGTTGGTTTCCCTTCACGGCCTTCGCGTCCAATTTCGGTTGCCAAGTTGATTACCAGCCGAAGCGTCTCGATCGGGATGTTGGTTTCGATCCGCCGGAGGTCCTGCAAGGTCAATTGTTCGAGGTGTTCCCCGAGGTGAATGAGACTGATCGAATCGATCGGTTCGGGGCCATCTTCTTCGGGAGCGGCAATGCCGTTATACACCACCACCACATGAGCGCCGGGTTTCAGATGTTCGGTATTAACGGCTTTCAATAAGGCCAAACTCAGTCGTTCTAAAGAAGGAACGGGGACAGGGTCCAAGTCGATAATGTTGAGGTCTTTGTTATGGCTGAGCTTTTCCAACAACGGTTTACTTTCGGCAGCCACGAAGACCTTGCAGCCTTTCAAATGAGCATAGACCTCATCCCAATCGAGATTGGTCTCGGTGAGAAGAAGAATCGCATCCGCAGGCAGAGATCGAACAATATCCCGTGCTGCATCGAGAAGAGCCGCCGTCTGTTTCGCCAAAGGCATATCATACCACCCAAATCATTATCGTTTTTGGAAGTGTAGACGATATCAGGACAACTGACAAAGGAGAACCGAAAATTGTTCAGAGTTCTTCGAGATTCGGAGGCGTTACATCTTCCGCAAATTGTGAATCTTCGAGTCGAACCCGTTTGATGGAGGTGGCTTTCCCTGATTGTTCATTCACTTCAAGGAGCGCACCATTGAGGCGAACTTCCCCAGTGGCGACCTCGAACGAGATCGGAACAAAGGTAATCGCATGGGACAAGACTCGTTCCGTCATGCGACCAATAATCCCATTATGGGGGCCACACATTCCGACATCGCATTGAAAGGCAGTTCCTTGGGGCGATATTTGCTCGTCGGCCGTGGCCACATGAGTATGCGTGCCTAACACAGCCGAAACCCGACCATCCAAATATCGGAACATCAGATACTTATCGGCCGTGGCTTCGGCATGAACATCCACCAAGATACATTTGACCGGTGTGGGAATTTGCGCTAAAACCCGATCGATCGCTTGAAAGGGGCAATCGACTGCCCGCATGAAACTCCGCCCCATGACCGAGACGATCGCCAAAAATCCCTGCGGGCCAACGGGGAGAATTCCCAAAGCAGAACCGGGCGCCTCGTCGGGATAATTCGCAGGTTTCACGATACAGTTTGTTTCTTGGAGGATTTTTATTAGGTCCGATTTTTTATAGATGTGATCCCCCATTGTAATGCCATCGACGCCGACCTCTTTCAATTGACGGTACAAAGAAGGGGTCAGCCCCGAGCCGTGATAGGCGTTCTCCGCATTGACCACGACCGCATCGAGGTGCCAATGTTTTCGCAATTTCGGAACGGCCTTTCGCACCAAGGTCATTCCCGGCGTCCCGACAATATCCCCCAAAAATAAAATTCGCACTGGCTCACTTCTCTGCTTTCTTGGCAAGGTCGTCTAGTTCTTTCAATTGGAATCGAACCGATAGAATGTAGGGCGGTTCCCCTTTGGTCCAATAACCATAGGTCGTCACCACAAAGGTTCCATCCGGTAACAATTCCACTCCAGGGTAGGCACAATCCCAACGGTGATGATTATCCTTGAATCGAACCCGATACTGGCCCGGCTGCCCTTTAATCAAATCGTCGTAGGTTCCGACCCAGCCGATCCAATCTCCTTCCGAAGGAGAGCTATTCCCTTTTTTAATGGCATCTCGAAACGAGATGAATAGTCGGCCATCGGGGGCATATTTTGGCGTGTGCCGATCCCCCGTTAAGGAAGCAGGTAGCTCTTTGGGTTCGCTCCATGTCTTCCCCTCATCATTACTAAACATGATGTGGGATTCTGCCACTCGTTTATTCTCGCGGAGCAGAACGGCAATCTGTTTGCCATCCGGCGAGCGCAGAGCGCCGGGTTCGCACAGGTGGACTTTATCGGAAGCAAAAATTTTCTCGGGGAAACTCCACGTCAAACCCCCATCCTCCGAGAACGATTTATACAACGTAAAGGTTTGGGTTGGCTTCCCCCCTTTTGCAAAAGCACGGCCATCATCATGGAACAAGGCCATGTAATGCCCTGCGCCGGTTTTTCGTTCGATCACCGAGGCCATCGTGACGATTCCGCCCCAATCCCCGACCGGTTTTAATTCCGTCCACGATTTCCCATCATCCTCACTCACCGACATTCGCACGGGATACATACCACTGAACAGAATCAAGCGCTTTTGACCTTTCGCATCGACCACGCGATGAATCGTTGGTGTTTCCAACGAAGTTTCCCAATTTTTAGGAGTGGGTAACCGGTCGGACCAAGTTTTTCCGCCATCTTCACTTCGTTTGAGCAGAATTGCCCCTTTGCCGTGCCCTTTCGGATACACACAAATGATTGTTTTACCATCTTCGAGTAACACCGTAGTCGGATGACCAAGGTACTGCCCTTTCTCTCGATCGACAATCACTTGGCGGGAGGTATCCGCATCGAGATCAATATAGCGGGGTTCCGCCGCCATCAGAATAATAGGGAGAAGCAATGCCCACAGGCATGAAGAGAGGTTTTTCACAGGTAGTCCCCTAATTTTGTTGTAGGATACGATATGGATTTTTTTTAATGCGGTGGATTGGCGTTCCTTGTTCACCCCCGTTACAACCCTTGCGATGTTGTTCCTATCCATTGGGATAATCGCCTTCCGCAACCGTGTCCCTCAATCACAATCGCTTTCCTCGTTCATACTCCGCTGCACAATGATTCGTTTGAATATCCCTGTAGCGACAATCGTTTCTGATGTTCTCTAGTCGATTGCACAACCTGAACTAGAACAATGGCATCCCCAGTCGAGGCCTTTTCTATGCGAACACTCCTTTTTGTTTTGTGCCTGAGTTCATTAACCGTCCTTGCAGAAGAACCTTTGAACTTGAAGGTCTACGCTCCGAAGGAAACCAGCGACGACCCACGATTCAAAATCAAAACACTCAACGACTACTTTCCGTTTACTCCCCCCAAGGATTTGAAGTCGTGGTCCAGCCGAGCCGAGTTTGTCCGTCGGCAAATTTTGGTCGCCAATGGATTATGGCCTTTACCGGAAAAAGGCGATCTGAAAGCGGTCATTCATGGGAAAATCGACCGCGAGGAATACACCATTGAAAAGGTCTATTTCGCCTCACGAGAGGGGCATTATGTCACGGGCAATTTGTATCGCCCCAAAGGGAAAAGCGATTCAAAACGCCCTGCCGTGCTTAGCCCTCATGGTCACTGGCCGCCCGAAGGTCCTAAAGGGGGACGCTTCTACGAAAACAATGAAGAGAATGCCAAAAAGCTCATCAAAGCCGGCGATGAAAAGACGATAGAAGGGGCACGCTATCCGCTTCAGGCGCGTTGTGCAACCTTGGCTCGCTTGGGTTATGTGGTGTTTCATTTTGATATGGTGGGATATGCCGATAGCCAGCCTTATCCACACCGCAAAGGTTTCAGCGATGCTCAGGCCGACCTTTGGCTCCATAACTACATGGGGATACAAACGTGGAATTGTATCCGTGCCTATGACTTTCTCGAATCTCTTCCCGATGTGGACCCGAAACGAATCGGCGTGACCGGCGCCAGCGGCGGCGGAACACAAACCTTCATTCTGGGGGCGATTGATCCCCGACCTGCCGTGCTTTTCCCTGCTGTGATGGTCTCCACTGCCATGCAAGGGGGCTGTGTTTGTGAAAATGCCCCCTATCTCCGTGTGAACACCGGAAACGTCGAGTTTGCTGCGTTGGCGGCCCCCAAACCTTTGGGCCTTTCGGCTGCTAACGATTGGACCAAGGAAATCATGACCAAAGGTTATCCGGAGTTGCAGCAACTTTACAAAATGTACGGTGACGAAAAGAAGGTCAAGGCCAAGGCTTGGTTAGAATTTGGACACAACTACAATCAACCCGCCCGCGAAATGATGTACGAATGGTTCAACACCCATTTGCTCAATCAATCAGGGGCCGTGGCCGAACCTCCTTTCAAACCGGTTCCCCCTGCGGAACTTTCGGTCTATGATGAGAAACATCCCCGCCCCCGAGATGAACTCTCGGCTGAGCGGCTTCGTGAACTGCTCCAAGAAAAGGATCGGCAATCTTTCCAGAAATGGACTCAAGGTAAACCGGAAGAGTATCGCAGGATTGTCGGGGGAGCCTTGGCCGTGTTTTTAGGTGCCGATTTACCTTCCCGTGATCGTGTCGAAAATAAATCGATCGGCGAAAAAATCACCTTCGGCGATTATACTCTCCGCAAGCATATTCTCAGCGATGCCGTCACGGCCTCGAAGGTTCCCGCAGTTAGCCTGCAAGGGAAATCGTTCAACGGTTCTATGATTATTTGGGTTCACCCCGACGGCAAGCAAAGCCTGCTTGATGACAAAGGTCAGCTCCACGGCGATGCCAAAATGATTCTCGACAAAGGGTACGGCATGGTGGCACCGGACTGCTTTGGCGTGGGCGAATCTCAGGGAAAGAATCCTTTTGCGATTGATAAGAATTATGCATGCTACACCTTGGGCTATAACCTCCCGATTGTCTCGCAGCGGGTTCGCGATATTCTGACCTGCGTGGCTTATGCACAAACTTTGGAGAAAGTTCAAAGTGTCAAAATTTTGGGCTTAGGCTCAAGCGGACCTTGGACCATTTTGGCACGGGCGGCCCTTGGGGAAAAAGGCCCTCAACTGGCGGCCGATCTCAACGGTTTTGCTTTCGAGAAAATCAATTCCAGTGCCGACCCGATGTTTCTCCCCGGCGCTTTGAAATATGGGGGCTTATCGGGCTTTTTGGCTTTGTGTGCCCCCAGTGAAGTTTTCCTAACCAACGGCATGGGGGAGAAACACGTTTTTGCTTTCTATCGCACTTTGGGGCAAGAATCGAACCTGAAGGTCGCCGAGAAAGGCACCTCCCGAGATTTAATCGATTGGCTAACAAAATAGCCTCACGAAAAAAATTCTCACAACATCCAACCTCTCGCGGGGGCTCCCATCACACAACGAAGCCAATGGATCGGCTAACAAAATCACCTCACCAAAAAAAATCTCACAAGACGAAATCATCTCACCAAAAAAAATCTCACAAGATGGGAGTCAATAAACGCAGCCCGCTTTCGAGAACTTTGACAGCAAAAGGTCGCCGCGACCATTCCGAAAGCGTCACCAATTTCGACTTCTCGAAGTCGCGGTGAAATTGTCCTTCGAGCTGTCGCAAAATCAAATGGGATTCCAGAAAACAAGTCACCTCAAAATTCAAAAACAAGCTGCGACAATCGAGATTCACACTGCCGACCGAGGCCCAATCGTCAATCAAAAGAACTTTGGCATGCATAAATCCGGGTTGATATTGGTAGATTTTCACACCGGCTTTCATCAACTGCCCCCAATAATATCGCCCCGCCAAAAAAGGAATCCACTTATCGGGCTTATAGGGAACAATCATACGCACATCACAACCACTGCGGGCCGCCACACACAACGCATCGAGCAAAGAGGCATCGGGGACTAAATAAGGGGTCGCCGCCCACAAGCGATTGTTGGCCTGAAAAATCGCAGCCAAGTAGATTTCTCGAATCGTCTTGATCTCTTGATCGGGGCCAGACCATGCCACTTGGATCGTGACGTTGCCTTCCCCCACAGAGGGGATTTCCTCGGCGAATGAATCAATATCCTCCTTGGCAGCAAAGTTCCAATCCTCGGCAAAAAGCCGTTGAAGTTCCGCCACGGCAGGCCCTTCGATCTTCAATTGCGTGTCGCGCCAACGACCATATTTTTTGGTCACTTTGGCATATTCATCTCCCAAATTCATTCCACCTGTGTAGGCCACCTTGCCATCAACAATGAGAATTTTGCGATGATTGCGGAGGTTGATCCGAAATTGGTGCCACAAATAAAACAGACTGAGGAATGAGACGACTTGGCCCCCCGCATTTTTGAGGTCTTTGAGCAACCCACTGCGCAGACCGATCGAACCAATGGCATCGTACAAAACCCGAACTTGCACACCTTGTTTTGCTTTCTCGATCAACTGGGTTAAAAATGCCCTTCCCGTTTGGTCATTACGAAGAATGAAAACTTCGAGATGAATGTATCGCTGGGCTTGCGCGATACTTTTGAGCATCTCGGCATAGGCCTGTTCTCCGGAAATATAGAAATGAACATGATTTCCCTCAGTCGGAGAAGCCATCCCCAAACCACAGGCAATTTTGGCCAAACGGTTGATGTCTTTTTTTGGTTCGACTCCGGAATCTTGAGAGTAATTTTTTCGCTGATAGGCCTGTTTATGTTTGATCTTGCGTCCCAAGGGGCGATGAATATTCTGATAACCAAAAATCAGAAATAAAAAGATGCCAAGAAAGGGTAAAAAAATAACTGTGACCGACCATGCAATCGCCGAGGTCGGGTCCCGTTTCAGCGTCAATATCCAAACAACAAATAGAGCAACCAAGACCGAGTCAAGGAGAGCAAAAACACCCGTAATCGCTTCCCAACTCATGGAGCAACAGAGGGTCGATACGACCAAAGAAAATCGCGGACATCGGTTTCGTTATCGAGATTATCGTAACCGATCGCTTCCATTTCCGCGATGGCATCCTCGTTGCGCCAACCTTGAACATCCATACGATACACCGCACAAAATGCCCCCGTCCGGTGCATTCCCGCGTTGCAGTGAATCAAGATGGGGTGGCGATTCGGATCGCGAGCAATCTTCAAAAACTCTTGCAAAGGTTTCCGAGCGGGGACTTCATCGGAGCCTGGAACGGAAAATGCTTCGGGACGAATGCGAATATGTCGAATCCCGATCCCGTTGCATAGGTCTTCTTCCCATTGGTCGGGAATTTGACCGTTTGGATGAGGCCGGAATCGCAGACTGATTACCGTCTTAATGCCATGATCGTGAATGACTCGTTTCAGGCCTTCCGGTGTCAGTTGCCCGCTGCGATACAAAACACCACTTTCGACAATCCGAAAATTCTTGAAGTGACGTTCCTGCTGTGTGGCATAAAGAATCGGCACACTCGGTATCGCCAAGACCAGCAAACTGGCAAAGAGAAAACGCACAATCGAACGCAAAAGGTCATCCTCACAAGTGGTTTAGTTATTATACTCAATAACCTAATTTTATCCCATTGAGTTCAGATTCTTTAATCAAAGGATCGAGTTTTTCCAGAACTTTAGGA
>CAZFDX010000680.1:0-6826 GCA_964518325.1 uncultured Alcaligenaceae bacterium
TTTCTCAAATGCAGCGTAAAATTCGGCCGGTGAGTTGACTGGTTTTCGCTTGTCGCTCAAAATTACATAGCGGTAATTTTTCTGCCAATCGGGTAAGGCTTTTGCTGCCAAGCTGCCTCGATCGATGATTTTGATGGCGACACCTGCGGGGGGAACGTCCGTCCCGAAAATACTGTAATAATCTCCCCGAATCCCATGCACGCTGGGAGGAAGTTGCGAGGCAATGACTGTTTCGTTATTGGATAATTTCACCAAGGTTGCTTTCGTTCGGAGAATGTTCTGACCGCGACGATATTCGAGAGAAATTTCGTTACCCGCCAACGCCGCTCCAACGTGCAAAAACAAATCCTCTTGCGAGTTGATCTCTTGGTTATCGACTTTCAAAAGAATGTCGCCGATACGCAGACCCGCTCGATCTGCGGGAAATCCGGCAGGGACCGAGTCGATCAGCACTCCTTTGAGTAGCCTGTCCCGATCCTCTTGCCGGAAGGACACACCAAGAAAACCATAATCGACTTCTTGACCTTCGCTCAATCGTTCAATGATTCGTTTGATGTTTCGATCGATGGGAATTGCATAGCCGGCCGCAGTTTCTCCACCTGTCACCGCTGCGGTCGCGGTCGTGAGGCCGATTAGCTCCCCTTTGAGGTTGAGCAAGGCCCCACCCGAGCAAGCGATATTCAATCGAATATCGGTTTGAATTAAGGTTCCATATTGATTGAGGGGTTTCGCACGACGTTCCTCGGTCACCGGCGCGACGATCCTTCGCTTAAGGTTTGAGATAATGCCCCAACTGGCCGAGGGGCTACCATCACGGAAACCGGCATTAAATGGATTGGCCATCGATATCACGAGGTCACCTTTCCGAACCGCCCCACCGTCCCCCAAGTTGATGGCTTTGATGCCAGCGAAAGGATCGATCAGACGGAGAACGGCTAAATCAGAACGAGAGTCGGAGGCATAAATATCGGCATACGAACCTTTGCCGTTGGGAAACCGAACGTAAATTTTCACTGCTTTTTCGATGAGGTGAGCATTAGTAAGAATCAACCCTGCCGAATCAATCACGACACCGGAACCATAACTTTCGGGCACCGTTTCCGGACGGGCCAAATCAAGCCGATTAATCGATTCTTGACGAATCGGATCGCCAAAACGGCGATGACGAAGCGGGTTAAATCCACCGAGTTTTCCAGGGGTTGCCGGTGTAGGGACCTCTCCCAACTCAGCGTATTCATCGGAACGAGAAATTCCAATGCAAACGATCGAGGGTTCGGCCCGTTCAATGGTAGAATGGATGGATTTCTGTAAAGCGAGAATTTCTGGGGAGAGTTGGGCATATCCAAGAGAGGGAATCGCCAGCAGAAAGAACCAAGGGAATTTCATATGCACCCTATTCAGTCGGGACTTTTTTAAAGACCCTATGACATCAAATCTAAAAGATGCAGACTGGTCTACTCTCTCAAGATCAAAACCAGTCTATCTTTTCTTGATAGGGGAACGGAAAAGCAAAATAAAGACCCCCAAAGCGATAAAGACCCCGATGCTGGGTACAAGCCAAAATTCATTCCAGAGCATAACCGTCGAACCATCGGGAGTTTTTGTGCGATATTTTTCGATGATCATTCCCGAGAAAATGCCGCCAAGCCACATGCCAAGCCCATAGGTCAAAAAGCTGAAAAGTGCTTGACCGCTGGCACGGATTTCGGGAGGCGCTTCATTATCCACATGAATAAATCCTGCGGCAAAGAAGAAATCGAAACAGACCCCGTGTAAGGCAATCCCAGTAATCACCATCGCCCAAGGCAGGTAATCGTAGCTGGCTTGCTGTAGTGCAAATCCTTGGGAGAATAATAGGTAGCGGATTCCCCAAGCGGCCATTCCCATCACGAGGACCATTTTCATTCCAAAAACCCGAAGGAAAATGGGAAGAAACGGAAGCAAAATCAACTCGACCCCTTGCCCGATGGCCATAAGGCTCGAAGCCCGATCGCTTTCCATTCCCCCCGTGCCGAGGAAACTCGAGGTGTTGGAAAAATAGAAGGCCAAAACGATGGTGATAACGAACGAAACAAGGAAGAACACGGCAAAGGAATAGCTTTTGAATAGTTGCAAGGCCTTGAGGAAGGGGATCGTGTCGCCCGCTTTCGATTGGGGGGGGGTGTGCGGTAGGGTGAAAGAATATAGCCCTAATGCAACGGATAACCCCGCCGCCACAAACAAAGGAACGGGACTTTCTGAAGCCTTTCCGGGAGTGATGATGTCCACCACCAAGCCGACGACAATCCAACCGATCGTACCTAAAACCCGTATGCTGGGGAAGTCGCGTTGACCATCGGGGATATGGGTGAAAGCGATCGAGTTCGCCAGCGATAGAGTGGGGTTATAAAGCAAGGCATACCCAAGAGAAACCGTCATCATTAGGGTGAAGCCGTTGAGTCCCATGAATTCCGTGGTGGCATCAATCTTCGCCATGGCGATCAGCAGGAGCGCCCCCAGAAGATGGCAAATCGCCATCAGTTTTTCGCTGGCCATCAGGCGGTCGGCAATAAATCCAGCAAACATCGTTGAGAGGACCGCACCGAGCGCCATATTGGCAAAAATCAACCCCGTTTGATTCCCGAAATACAACACGGGTTCCTTAAAACCTTTATGCTCTAAAAAAGGCCACCAATAAATGAACCAAGCCCCCCAAATCGCAAATTGGAGGAACATCATCACTGATAGATTCAAACGTAACCCGAGACCCAACGGGGGGGCAGAACTCGGTTGAGAGGAAGTGGATGCCATTAAAATACTCGAAAAAATTCAGGCGAGGGAGATGTTCGCAAGGATAAAAAAGTTGTGCTTTCTTGGCAACTACCCAAATCGAAAAGATTACGATTCCTGCCATATCGGTAAATCGGTCTCGATCGATACTCGATAGACGGGGGACATGAATAACTTTTGAGTGACATCTTCGATGTATCGTGAAATCGGTCTCGATCCATCTCTACACACATTCCCTTCCGTGAGCCTCGATCTTGCCTCGAACCCAAAACAAAAAGTATTACCTGTGAAAATCACTCAGAAAATGATTTTCTTGGACCCATCGAAAAATGGTACTGCGAATAGGGTCCGTTGAAATTACCGCATAGGTGTCGGAGCGGGTGTGAAGGGTGATCTATGTGGGGGGGGGCAGGGGCATCGAAAAAAAGAAAAAGGAGAGAGAAAAAGTGTCCCTTGAAAGAAATTGGAAGAAATTCCTCACAATTTTTTTGAGAATTTTGAGTCCCTTCACTGAGATGGAAAAATGTTTCATCACATAGGAAAGAATCACGCCTCCCTTCCTGTGGGAGAGCATGCTTATACCCATGCCAAAAAAAGGTTCCAGTTAAGTAGGGAATTATTCTGAGAGATGATAGGGTTTAGTACTGTTGTATTGACTTTAACGATTATAGTATTTATGCCCAATAAAGAGAATCAGTTGTTCCGTTAGAATCTTCTGGATGTGCCGACAATTCGGGTTGATTCTGTTGCAGCCGCGTCCTACCCTTGAGACAGATTCTCGAAAACTGTTGAATTGCTATTGCCCTGAGAATCGTTAATGAGAACACAAATGAACGGACACGGAACCTTTGTTGGCGCCTTAATCATCTCCGCTTGTGTGGGAATGTTCCTTCTCGGGGGTTATGATATGGGCAATGCGGGTACTCCCTATATCGATTCCGATGAGAGCAATTCCTGTGAAGTAAAGTCGGCTGAATTAAAACCGCTGGTGGTTTGGCACGCGAATGCCAACCGTGGCAAGACTTGGGAGAAAGCAGGACCCGATGGGGGACTTTCTTTCTCCGGAAAAGGGAGACACGGTGAGGGGACCGCATTGAAATTGACCTTTATGGGTCAAGGGCTGCGTTTAGGGGGATTGAATTGGAAGGGCTGGCAATCAGACCAAGGTGGAGATGACGTTTCCCATTATTCGGCGCTCGCCTTCTATATTCGCCAAACCACAAGTGTCAGCAATGCCGATTTAATCGTGACGTTGGCCGATAGCGAACAACGCGATCACAATGGCCCCTCTTCTGCTGAAGTTTCGGTGCGGAATGTCGGGGGGATCGATCAAATCGATGGAGAATGGCGGCGTGTGGTGTTGCCTTTACGCAATTTTCTGCTCAGTCGCTCGCTCAACCTGAAGAAAGTTTGGGGCATCAATTTCGCCAATAAAGGTGAAGAGAAACACGAATTTCTCATCGATCAAATTGAGTTCACCAACGAAGAACCGCCCCTTCCTCGTTTTCCTTCGGGGAAGGCCTATCAGGCAAGAGCATCCATTTCGATCAATGGAACCAGTCATACGATCTCGGAAGCGATTTATGGCGTGGTGGATATGCCCCTTGCAAAACAAAAGTATTATGGAATTGCCATGTCGCGGTGGGGGGGGAATACCACCTCAAGATATAACTGGAAAATTAATGCCGATAATGGTGCAGCCGATTGGTTTTGGAAAAATCGAGGAAGCCCGATCTGTGATCCGCTCGAAGCGGGTTTTCTCAAAAAACTCGATGATAACTATCGGGAAGGGATCGGGGGATATTTGACGGTACCCATGCTGGGGAAAGTCGCAAAAGATCATTCGAGCTATTCCTACTCGGTCAAAAAGTTTGGTGAGCAGCAATCCACCGAACCCGGACATCCCGATGTGGGGAACGGAAAGGATCGCCTCGGTCGAACGATATGGGGAGCCGACTGGCGCGATACCAGCATTGAAGTGGGACCCGACTTTGTGGCCGAGGCAGTTCGTATTGCTGTGGATAAATTGGATCGGAGTAAACGTATTTGGGTTTTAGATAATGAAGTCATGCTTTGGCATAAAACCCATTTCGATGTTCGGAATACCCCTGTTGGTTACGATGAATTTTGGGAATTAACAGTTCGCTATGCCGAAGCTATTCGGAAGGTGGATCCGAAAGCCAAAATTGCAGGTTACTGCTCATGGGGTTGGGTGGATTTATTCTACTCTGCGTTAGATGAAGGTGCGGATTCTTATCGCACGGCACCGGATCGCCAAAAACATGGAGGGGAACCCCTTGCTGTGTGGTATCTCAAAAAATGTGCCGAATACAAAGCGAAAAATGGAAAACCCCTGATTGATATTTTTGATATTCCTTGGTATCCCCAAAAGGATTTCAAAGATCACGATCCTTATCTCGATACAGGCATGAATCTCGAATTGAATCAACGGCGTTTACGTTCCACACGAGATTTATGGGATGCTCAGTACGAACCAGAAACGTGGACAAAACATGCCTGCGGGGGGGGGGCCGTGAAACTGATCCCTCGTGTGAAAGAATGGATTGAAAAATATAACCCCGGAATGGAACTCTGTTTAGGTGAGTACAATTTTGGTGGGGCCGACAATATCACCGGCGCGCTGGCACAAGCCGACGTTTTTGGTATCCTTGCCCGCGAAAAGGTCGAATATGCCTTCCACTGGAAAGGTGCCGAGGGAAGCCAAGAAGCCGCATGGAAACTCTATCGTAACTTCGATGGTCAAGGCGGGCGCTTTGGCGAGATTTATCTTCCCTCTCAATCTTTCTCCTCCGACCTTGGGGTTTATGCTGCCAAGCGAATGAAAGATCAAGCGCTGACGATTGTTCTGGTCAATCGCAATTTGGGGGGGGCATGCGAGCTTGATCTTTCTTTCTCCGGTGCGACAGGTAAAGCCAAAATCTACCAGTTCGATCAAGCCAACCGTTTTGAAACCATTTCATTAGGGAAGGTTACTGGGGGGGTTAAGTTAACTCTTCCTGCTGCCTCTGCGTCTATTTTGGTTATCGAAAAAGAATAACAAAAATTGCGTTCCGACCCTGAAATTCACGGATAAATTTATTCACGAAAAAAATTCCTTAAACTTCTATTGGCTCCACAAGTTTCACGGATTTATTTATTGATGAAAGTGATTCCTAAAACCCCCAACTCTATTTTCACTTGGAATGGATAAGTTCCATTTTTGATGTGCATGAAGTGTGAACCATTTCATGAGGGGGGGGAGGCGTAACAGGATTGGGAGATGTACAGATTCATTGTTTGAAGTGCAGGAATTGTTGAAGGTCCCTCGCTACTCATTATCTCTGAGATGCCGACCTGTTAAATTCACAAACACATCTTCAAGCGTGGCTGAGCGGGTGCTTAATGTTGCCAAGTTTCGATTCTGAATCCGAAGATATTCGAGCAAAGCAGGGAGTGCAATGTGAGGTTCCGAAACAGTCAACGAATACTGACCCGCCTCGGTTCGTGCGGAGATGACCCCCTTCAACTGATTTAATCCCTCTAAATGATTTGCTAAATCGTGTGCTTCCGAGTCGGTCAAGGTGAAGTCAACCATGTGTTGACCTCCTAATCGAGAAATCAATTCGCTCGGTGTCCCAAGAGCAATGACTTTTCCTTGATCGATCACAGCAACACGGTCACAAAGCCGTTCGGCCTCATCCATGTAATGAGTGGTGATTACTACGGTTCGACCGGAATTTTTGAAATCCGTGACAATGTCCCATAATTGTCGCCGTGATTGCGGATCTAGACCCGTTGTGGGTTCATCGAGAAAAAGCAATTTGGGGTCCCCCACAATCGCACAAGCAATCGCGAGACGTTGCTTCTGCGCCCCCGAAAGTTTGACAACATAACTAATCGCCTTCTCCGGTAACGAGACGCTGGCAATGGCTCCCTCAGGGGATAAGCCCGAACGATAAAAGACCCGAAATAAACGGACGACGTCTAACAGCGGCACATTATCGGGAAGTCAAGGCGACGGAATGGCAATAAGAATTTCACCGAAAAACTCCTCAAT
>CAZFDX010000681.1:0-3789 GCA_964518325.1 uncultured Alcaligenaceae bacterium
TATTTGGTGGGTGTCAGCGGCGCCGACAAAGTGGGAGGACAAAAACCCCCACAGTCGGTTTTCTTTTTTTTGGACGGTACTCACCCTGAACAAGGCCCCCAAGAAGGGGATGTCCCAAAGAAATGGAACTTTGCTGACCGACCCACTCACGTTGGTTTGAATCAACCCGCCGATGGCAAAGGATTGTCCCGATTCCATAATGATCGAGTTATTCAATCGTTGCTCATCGAAAGCAGGCGAAGTTCCGTTGGGGGTGGCCAACGCATTCGCTTGGCTGATCGACTGCACTTGGCCTCGGATCGTCAGGTGAATCTTGCCGTTACCTTACACAATCGGGGTGAAAATAAGGTTCGTCCCGACTTGTTCATAGGTCACGCCAGGCCCCGTGATCCCTGCCGCTGAGCTAACCACAGGAACCCGTGAACCCACAAAAATTTCGCCTTGTTCCCCCGAGCGGGTAATCACACTGGGGGCCGTTACCAATTTTGCTAACCCTTCGGTTCGCAGGGCCGAGAGCAATAATTGGAACTGGCTGGGAATAATCCCCACGACCAAGTTTGGTGTGGCCGAAACCCCGACTTGGAGTGCGCTGGGGATCACACCGACCGCAGCACCCGCGGCTCCTCCTCCAAGGGCACCGGCACCGGCACCCGCAGCATTCGTGGTTAAGCCCCCGAGCAAACTTCCGCCCGAAACTTGTGTTCCGTTAACGATAAAGTTTGCTCCTCGGCTTCGGGCTTTGGTTCGATCCACTTTGGCAAGGGTCATATCCAATTGCACATGGGGAACGTTCCCCCCCCCTCCAATCGAGAGGGTATTCACTGCGACCGTCAGCCCAAGGGCTTGGGCCAATTGTCGGATCGTATCGCGATCCTCTTCACGAGCCACATGCCCCGAGAGAATAATCGAATTTCCGTTATCGCCGATCGGGGTGACCTCAACCGAAGCACTCGGGACGGTCCGCCGAATCAGGTTCCGCAACATTTCCATGTCGCGTTGTACAATCACGGTGTAGCTTTCGCGGTTGCCATCGGAATCGGTCAAATCGATTCGGCTGGTACCGGCTGCCCGACCAATGAGCAGGATCACCGTAGGATCGGTGGCATCGCCAAGAACTTGAACGATCCGGTCGTTCTCGTTGTCGGCTCGACGAATGGGTTTTTTCGTCCGCATTTGCAAGCGAGACTGCCCCCCGATGGTCACCACAACGCCACCCGATTGGTCGGCTTTGGCCATCGGTGGGAGTTTCTCTTGCCCGTGGGTCGTCGCTGTTGGACTCCCTACGATTAACCCCGCAGCCAGCAAGCTCGCCTTCAGCAAGGCTCGCCAAGTAAATTTTCGGTGCATCCGTTCACCTCGTGATTCGTCCGGCATTCGGAAACCCGAGAAGCTCCACACTTCCCTAGGGGTTCACTCGTCCGGGCAAGTTTTTCCTGACTATTGATTCCAGATTGAAGTCGTTCAGTCCCTTCCTTCAATCTGTTCTTCCTACTTTTCAATCCGTGTATCTTCGAGTTTGACCGTTACTGCCCGACCGGTTTTTCGTCGGACGGTTTCTTGTCATCCTTGGGTTCTTCCCCTTTCACATTGTCCGCCTCTTTTTCATTGGGGACATATTTGAATTTTCCAGGGGCCACTTCCACATAAATCATCTTCTTCTGACTTCCCCCCTGAGTGATGACCAACTCATGTCGAGGGAGAGGTTTCGGTGTTTCCTTGGGCGGGCTGACCACCATCGGCGGTTGAGCATCCATCAAGGGTTCTTTGGCCCAGTGCACTAACAAGGCCGTTTGCCCCTTGTCGAGGTCCTTAATCAGGTACTTGCCCAGCACTTCATCCAATTGAAGGACGGCACCTTCTGGGGCAACTACCGCTTCGTTTTTCGTAAAGTACTCTTCGGCCAATTCCTTGGTGAAGAGGGTGTTTTTCGGGGCATCTTTCTTCGCGACCCAGAAGGTTTGCATGACCGGTTTGGGAGGTTCCACCCGTTTCGGTCCGCTGACCACATCATCTTTCTCACCCATGATGTCTTCAAGGGTCAATGTCTTATCGTTGTCTTTATCATCACCGGAATGGTCGGCGCCACTATTGGTGGTTCGCAGAACCAATTTCAGTTTGCCTAAATCTTCTGCCTTGGCGAGCAGGTCGGCTTGTTTGTTGGTCACGGCCAACGAGACCGAGCTGAGGTTGGGCACAGCCGAGCCATCACCTTCATTCCGACGGTCTTTGGTATCCACCGCCAAGACCAACATATCCCGAAGGATCATACCTGCTTTTACTTTGCCCGTAGGGGTTTTCCCGACGAACATTACATCGACTCGGGAACCAGGGAGTGCAAAACCAGCCACGGCATCGACTTGGCTAATTTTGATACTCATCTGTTTGAACCCTGCAGGGGGTTCGATCCCTTTCGATGAGGTAATATCGCTGGGGGCGATGGTGTTTCCTGCTTTGAGGGTTCGGCTCAGAGCTTTGCCCTTCAAAAGTTCGATGTCAGATACTGCATCGGCTGGGACCGCCTGTTTGGGCATCTCCACCCATGCAAACGAAGTTTCGAGACGTTTTTCGTCTAACTTCGTGGCAAGGGGAACATCTTCACGAGCCACAAGGACTCGGACCGTTTCCACACGGGAACCCCCCGCGCTCAGTTTCGCCACAGCGATGGCAGCCACCAGCCCACAGGCTACCGCCACGCCAAGCATAATCATGTTTTTGGACTTCATGGTGCCGCTCTCCGGATACCGTTTCCAATCCCGTTGGTTCGGGAAAATTTTGAACCCCACCTTGAGGTTCTTTCATTTCTCGGTGTTCTCGTTATGCTGGTTACACAGACCAGACTTATTTTGAGAATCCGGTTGGTTACGGTGTCCTAGCCGCTTATGCCAAACTGTAGAACAGTATTGGTTGCAACGTCTATTCGGCACTCACGAATTATTTCGTCCTAACCATGCCGGACTCTTCAGTTTTTCCGAACGTATCGAACTTAACGTCCTGATACGTCCCTTATCTATCTTCACTGACCCCTACAAACCGCAGATTTACCTAGTCCCTCTGACCTAGTCCCTATTGGATTGGGTCAAACGGAAAGTCAGATCGTAAGGATTGTTGGGGTTTTACTGGCTTAGTATTACTGGCCAGGAAGTTGGTTGTTGATCCACAGATACCAAAGGTAACCAAGGAACCCGACACACAGGGGAACTCCGTAGGGGAGTTTGTCCCATCGACTGCGACGGGAATAGCCGCGAGCCGCTGCTTGGGAAGGGCCTTGAGTGACCAGAACTCGAAGGTCTGTGAAAATCTCGCGGAAGTTGCTGGCGTTCTGGCTGAACTTACGACGGAGCACCATCATAATCAGACCAAAGACCCCACCGACCACCGCACCGATACAAAACGAGATCGCTAAAATTTCAAAGGAAAGTCGGCCACCAAAATAGGCACCGACCCAAGCACCAAACCCCATGGTCATTTTCACATCCCCTTGACCCATCCCGCTAATCGCCAGAAGAGGCCCCAGAAGTAAGAAACCAATGAGTGTGCAAAGCATCGAGGAGCCGATGCCCCCTACCCCCTGATCGATAGGGATCGACAGGTCGTGAAAAAGACCAATCGCCCAACCGCTCAAGACTAACGAAAGGGTACACCAGTTCGGCACTTTGAATGCCCAACCATCGATGAACGCTGCCAACAACATCCCGAAGGAAATCACCGCCAAAGGGGAATATCGTGAGGATTCTGGATCAATTTGGTTCCAAATGTAATAGGTCAGGAACTGTCTCTTATACACTACTC
>CAZFDX010000682.1:0-5442 GCA_964518325.1 uncultured Alcaligenaceae bacterium
ATTTACACAATGGAATCCCCAAATGGTTGACGTAATCAACCACCCGAAACTTCTTTCTGGAAGCAAGAGTTTAGATGCCTACCTGAAATCAAATCCGTCCGCGAAAACCGAACAGGTGATCTCGTGGCTTTATCTTTCGACGTTGTCGCGACAACCTACAGACAGCGAATTGAGTGAATCGCTCAGGTACTTGCAAAAAGTAAAAGATTCAAACAAAGGTTATGCTGGTATTTTGTGGTCATTAATTAATCGAAGTGAGTTTATCTTTATCCGCTAACGACAGGAGAACAATCCATGAATCGAGAAAAACTCCTCCCCCGCCGCGACTTTCTCCGATTGTCGGCAGCGGGGGTTTTATCGTCCGTGACGGTTCCTTGGTTCGAGAGTTTAGCCCAAGCTGCCATCAAGCAACCTCGGGGTAAATCGTGTATCTTGCTATGGATGGATGGCGGCCCCAGCCAGCAACATACCTTCGACCCCAAACCCTCGGGAGAATTTCGCTCCATTAAAACAACGGTCCCGGGAATTCAGATCGTTGAGCAATTACCGCAATTGGCTCAGTGTATGAAGGACATGGCGATTTTACGTTCCATGAAGACCGACATTAACGATCACTACGATGCCAAGTACTACCTTCATACCGGTTACCGACGCACCAGCGCCTTTGAGCATCCTGCCATAGGATGCCTAGCTTCTTCCGAATTAAGCGTTCCGGATCAAGAAATGCCCTGCTTCGTGACCATCGATGCCGGCTCGGACAAAACCAATGGGGGACGTTTCTATCGTTCGGTTCCAGGCTATGTCGGCCCGCAGCATGCTCCCTTGGCGGTGCAAGAACCTACAAAAGGTCTGGAAAACCTCAAGGAGATGGGCGAAGACCTCGATGCTCGCCTAGAGCTTTTAGAACCTGCTGAAGAACGGTTCTCCAAAGATTATCCTTTGGGTTCCGTAGGGACAAAACAATCGGCCTTTCAACGGGCCGTGCGCCTCATGCGTTCCAAACGGGCCAAGGCCTTTGATTTGGAATCGGAACCTGCCAAACTGCGAGAAGAATATGGCAAACATCGATTTGGGCAATCGTGTTTGCTGGCCCGGCGCTTGATCGAATCGGGTGTGCGTTTTGTTGAAGTGTTCCACCGAGGTTGGGACGATCACGAAGGAGCCGCGAAACGAATCAACGAACGGGCACCTTGGATGGATGCCGCCATGTCGGCCCTGATTCGTGATCTGAAAGTGCGTGGCCTATTAGAAGATACCTTGGTTGTTTGGATGGGAGAATTTGGACGAACTCCCGGCGATGGAGGCGGGCATTTCTGCAATGCGTGGTCTACCGTCTGGGCGGGCGGGGGAATCAAAACCGGACAAGTGATTGGTAAAACCAACGAAACTGGCAAAAATCCGGGTTCGACGATTGTGGATCGCCCCATTTCTGCACCCGATTATATCGCCACTCTTTGCCTCGCCTTGGGACTCGATATTCACAAAGAGTTTATGGCCCCCGGCAATCGCCCCATGCCAATGGTCGAAAAATCGGCTAAACCCATCAAGGAGCTACTGGCATGAGGTCCGTTGGGTTCATTGCTTTGGCTCTGTTTGGGATGACTCATCTCAGCTATCCCTCGGAGAACAAACCTCTCCCTTCGGAGAGCAAACCTCTGCCCTATAAACCGGTCCAAGAAGAAAACCAAGCGATCGCCGCGTTGGAAAAACTCGGTGGCATCATTCGCCAAGTTTCTTTGGAAGAGAAAGCCCTAGATGTGGACCTGACGGGGGCGACTGACACCTTGACCGATGAGCATTTGCAGTATCTGCTCGTTATCAAAAATATCCAAGTTCTCCGCCTGAAGGAAACACAGGTGACCGATGCGGGCTTGGTTCACATCGGAAAAATCACCTCCCTGAAACGCTTGTTCCTCGAAAAAACTCGGGTCACCGATACAGGTCTGGCTCACCTGTTGCCACTAAAAGAACTGTCGTACCTGAACCTCTATGGTACAAGCATCAGCGATCAAGCGAGCGAAACCCTGTTGAAATTCCCCCGTCTCAAAACCTTGATCCTGACCGAAACGCAGGTGAGTAGCAAAGGAATCCATCAACTGCAAAAGGTCAAAACCGATCTGGAAATCCTTCCGAATCTGGAACTCAGAAAGGCCCAAGCCGAAGCTGCGTGGAAATCCGCCCAAAAAGCCGTGGCCGACGCTCAAGCAGACTACGAGAAAATTCAAGCCGAAGTCGAAAAGGTGACCCCCGAAATCAAACAGATTCAAGAAGAGGTCAACAAAACCTCGGCCGAATTCAACGAGATAACCAAGAAAAACGAGGCCGCCAAAAAAGAGCTAGCCCGTTTGACTGCCGAATTGACCGAAGCAAAAGGAGCAATGGAAAGGGCCCAGAAAGAAGCCTCGAAAAACCCACAAGATGCCCTTCTCAAATCTCAATTCGAGGAGAAAAAAAACCTGTACGATTCACTTCAAAAGGCCACAACCACGGCCAAGAAAAATTCGGATATGCTCGAAGCCGCAACCAACGCAGCCAAAAAAAATTCGGACCAAGCTAAGCAAAAGCTCGACAAACTGAAGAACAGCAAGAAACTAACCGATGCCAAATTAACTTGGGAAACGAATCTCAAGTTGGAAGAAACCACTCGAAAAATCTGGGAAGAATTGAATAAATAGAAAGGTCTCCTTCTTTCCCTCGTTCTGGATGATGCCCCAACTCCTCTCACGCCGAGCTTACAGAAAACTTTTTTTTCGTTTGGTTAGGTAGGTCTTAATTTGGCTCGGTTCGCTTTGGTTTGATTCACCTTGTCTTCGATTCCGCTCGTTGTAATGGTTCGATCAGTAACTCTGTAGTGGTGTGCGGGATAGGCTGAGATGAGAGGTTCACCTGACAGACATCACCATCAAGAAGGCATCTTATCGAACCGTTCTGGAAACTTAAGACGGTGGCAATCGGCTGTTCACGCGAGAAGGAACGCAGCAGCTGAATCGATCGTCAGGAAAATTGAAGATGGCAACACATAGGAATCCGTCTGGAGTGATTCTCATGTTGATTTATCTGTAAAAATGTAGAACAACCAGCGGAAAAGAGCCTCCGAGGGAATGTTCAACACTACACCAAACTCGAAAACGCTCTAGAGCAAGTTCAAGGTTGGTGTAGGGGACACAATCTTCAATGATGTTGTGTCCCACTGACGATACAGCATCCTTGAGGCAACACCAACCACGGAACCACTCTGGAAGGTTCTCAGCTGTTTCCCAACAGATACTTTCGCGATGATCTCGGTCTAAACAAGTATTTGTCGTGAGTTCCATGTATCGGTTTTGTGCAATTATTTCTTGGAAAACGTATGAATCGATCTGCACCAGAACCAAAAAACTACTGACTATCCGAGGGGATTTCCTCAAAGTCCAGATCAGCGAATTTGGCGAGGATGGAACGCGACCAAGCTGGAATTGCTTCTTCCTTGATATCGAGATGTTGGCCGTCGGTGATCTCGGCAAAGTAGATTGGGTTGTTTTCTTCACTTGTGTCAAAAAGAAACGCAGGGTCACTATTTCGGATTGCACTTTCGAGAAGATTTATCGAACTTGAATAACGACTCCGAATTTTGTCATCCGAAACGGTATGCCCTCCGTCGGCAACCCGATTGCGTACTCGACGGATATTAATCTCAGGGTTTTCGGTGGCAACAAAGTAGAGATACGTCCTAAAACCAGCTTTACTTGCTTCGGCAAGAAATTCCACTTTGCTCTTATGAGACATAACCGTTTCAAACGTGAACGAAATTCGCTCTTTAAGGAATTGATAACGGAAAAACTCGATTAGGGTTGCAGCGTGATAGGAATTGAACTCGAAACCAATAAACGAAAGTATTTCGCCCTGAATTTGGATTTGTTCGTTATCGGGGATATGAGTATTTTGATTAACTTGAGTTGACTGTGCGAAGAATGAAACCAATTCATCCTTCTCAATATGGAGAGAGTAATCTGCAAGGGAGATTGATCGAGAATCTTTGATTTGCTTTTCGACATCATCTGCATTGAGATAGATTCCATACCAATTGGCGGATCTTTGAAGTAAATCTCGAATGATGGTCGTTTTACCCGAGCCGTTTGGCCCCGCGAACATTCTCAGCCTTGGGGTATCGTTGCTCACTGTGTTGCTGTTTCAGGTTGAGTTTTTGTGCTCGATTTCTTAAGTTTGGCTTTGACTTTTGCGGGAACTGTACCAAGAACCGTTTCCACGCCGTTGATTGATTCGATCAACTGTCCGCGTCGAACAAAAACGATTGGCCGACCTGCTTGTTTATGTCTCTCGGTTGCTTCGCGAAAAGCTCGCAAAGCCAACTGAAGAATTTCCGATTCCTCGTCTTTGGTGGACATACTTTTCCCTCCATACTGCCATTATAACAAAAAAGCCGCACCCCTTAGCACTTCCTGAATTATCGCCTGCTTCAGCAAAAGACCCTTTTACTGTTGCCCTTGGATTCGTCAATGCTTTTCCGAATCTCGACTATCTAGCCTCTCCATTCTCCATGATCCTTTGGGATTCTGTTCGTGGGGGACTGTCCGAAAAAGTCTCCTGAATGCTACAATGCCCCCATGAAAAAATTACTTCCTCTCCTGATTTTGTGTATGGGCTTCTCGGTCACCGCAGCCGAACCCGAGACCCTGAAGAATTCCGTTGGAATAGTGCTGGTGAAAGTTCCCAAAGGGAAATTCATCATGGGGACGGGGGATGCTCCGCCCAAAAGTCGCACTGAGTGGAATCAGCGTGATTGGGATGAATCCCCAGCTCATCCCGTGACGATCTCGCAGGATTTTTGGATGGGCGCCACCGAAATCACCAACGAACAATACGAACTATTTGACCCCAACCATGCGAAACGCCCTAATCGCGGAGCAGACAAAGAACCGGTCACCCAAATTACTTGGGATCAGGCCAAGGCATTTTGCGATTGGTTAAGCAAAAAAGAAGGCAAACCCTATCGATTACCCACCGAGGCCGAATGGGAATATGCCTGCCGTGCGGGCACCACGACGCTCTATTCAACCGGTGATACCATCACCCCAAAGCAGGCCAATTTCGGGTTGGATGAAGAAGGCAAACTCTCGATTAAAGTGCGACCCGTCGGGAGTTATCCCCCCAATCCTTGGGGCCTTTTTGATATGCATGGGAATGTGGCCGAATGGTGTTGGGATTGGTATGGCCCTTATGAATCGGGAGAACAAACCGATCCGGTCGGTCGAGCCGACGGGTATGTTAAGGTGGCCAGAGGTTGGAGTTATTTCCGTCACAAAGAGGCCAAAGATTCTCGATACCTGCGCTGCAGTAATCGCTCGGGATTTTTACCCGACGATGCCAACAAATATACCGGCTTCCGCGTGGTCATGGGGGAATTACCCAAAACCAAACCCCTTCCCGAAGTGATTTATCCTC
>CAZFDX010000683.1:0-1589 GCA_964518325.1 uncultured Alcaligenaceae bacterium
CGGCCGTACCGCCCGCCCCATGAAAAAGGACCACCGGCGGCAGCGATCCCCCCCCCGAAAGGGGTTTGTAAACCAGTGCGGTTCGTTCGATTCCACCAACCGAAATCATCACCCTTTGATGGAATGAGGATAAAACTTTAAGCATCTTCGTATTTTAGCAAGCAGGTAGGGGAGAAAATCGAGGAATGGGTGACTTAGGTGGGCACTCAAAGCGAAAACTTGTTAAAACCGTGAGGGAGAAACTGAACGAAAACCAAGAGAGCCTGACTCACTCAGGTAGGTATTCAGCAGGGATGACTTTGGTAGGGACGGAAAGCTAGGTCGTTTTGCCTCCTCCAAAAGGTCCGACGAGCAGAACCTCAAGGGTGTCAGGGTTGATTTCATCCATTCCTTTCCCCCCCCAAGGAGAGACATATTCCGAAGAAATTTTTTTTGCTCTTGCCTTTTCGTCTAGAATAAAGTTAAATTCCTTTATTCACCTAGTGGACAACTTTACGCCCCGAAATTCGATAACTACTATCGGATGGCTGCCCCACAAATTCTGTGAGATTCGTGTCCTTTTTGTTCCTTGACAGGTGATCGAAGCGACGAGAATTATTTTCCATTTGAAATGGAAACCCCTGCCCCGCCCAGCACTCGAAATGGTTTACACCACGATTTTTTCATCCACTAATTTTTATGGTCCGACTGCTCTACCCACCGTACCCTCCTATGGTCATTTCGCAAAGGGTTGGAGTGTCGATTTAGGAAGGTAAGATGTTAGCCGAAACAACAACTTCAACCGTGAGCGGAGTTTTGGAACTCCACCCCAAAGGGTTTGGCTTTCTCCGGAATCCCAACCGCTTTTATACGCCCCAATCCAATGATGCCTATGTAGATCGAAATCTCATTCAGAAATACGACCTCCGCGAAGGATTACTCATCACCGGTACGATCCTCAACGGATACACTTCGCAACAAGGGCCGCGCCTCTCTGAAATCGAAACCGTCGAAGGAGAAACCCCGACGAATTTCCTGAAACGCGAATGGGACGAGTTAACCCCTATCGATCCAAGTGAGCGGATTCAACTTGAAACCGTCGGAGGCCCTTTAACCACACGGGTAACCGATCTTTTTACCCCAATAGGGAAAGGTCAGCGGGGCTTGATTGTGGCCCCTCCGCGAACAGGGAAAACGATTCTTTTGCAGCACATCGCCGCTGCCGTGGCCCAAAATCATCCGGAAATGCACCTGATGGTTTTACTCATCGATGAACGCCCCGAAGAAGTAACCGAGATGCGTCGCACGGTTCGAGGCGAAGTTTTGGCTAGCTCTTCTGATAAGGATGCGGGGCAGCATGTGCGATTAGCAGAGTTAGTAATGGAACGAGCCAAACGCTTGGCCGAACAAGGGAAACAAGTATTTGTCTTGCTCGATAGCCTCACACGGTTAGCTCGTGCATATAACAAAACCGCCGGCAACAGCGGGCGAACCCTTTCGGGGGGGGTCGATTCGCGTGCCCTCGAAGTGCCGAAACGACTTTTCGGAAGTGCGCGGGCCTTTGAGGAAGGGGGATCGCTCACCGTACTGGGAACTTGTCTCGTTCAAAC
>CAZFDX010000684.1:0-4242 GCA_964518325.1 uncultured Alcaligenaceae bacterium
GCTTTCACTTCAACCGTGTTCGAGGGGACCGACTTGCCTTCCGCAGCGGCTTCGATCTCTTCCAAGGTTCGTTTCTTCGGTGCATTGGCCTCGGACGTTTGATTGATGAGGTTCATTTGCCGTTGGACTTCCAATTTTCGTTTGATGTTGGCTGCCAACTCCTTAGCTTGTGCCAGCTTGCTTCCATCGCGTTGGTATTTGCTCAACACTTGTTCGTTACGAACTTTCTTCACTTCCAGCGTTAATTCGCTGTGCAGAGCTTCGAGTTCATCTCGTTGAGAGATTAACGACGTTAAGTATTGTTCTGCCAAGGCAGCGGCCTCTTCGTAAATTTTGAGGCTATCTTGCAGGGCTTTGGCATCGTTCTTCAAATGCGCCAGATTCTTCTCTTCAATATCCAAGCGATCGATCGCTTGTTGTTTGGTCAGAACCACTTGGCCCCATTGAATTTCCTTAGTGGCCGACTTCACTTCCTTCAGATGATCTCGGAAGGCGGCTTCGGCTTTGCTGAGGTTCTTCTGGGCTAAGTCATTCCGATCTTTGATCTCCACGACCATGGCCCGAGCTTCGGCGAGTTCCCGTTTGGCTTTGTTGATCTCGGGGTCGAGTTGTTTGATTTCTTCGCGGAGTCGTTTGAGTTCCGTTTCGGGGGTGATTTTATCGTTCATCTCTTTGCGAACGCCACCGACCCAAGCTCGAAAATGGCTTTTTGTTTCGGGGAACACAGTTCCGATCACAACGGCGGTTATCAGGCCAACCGCCCCGACAGCAAAAATCTTCTTCAACATTGATGTACTCCTCCCAACTCGGGGGGTTGATTATCCAAAATATCACCAGCCCATCTGGAGATAACACTAGGTATTTCGACCCGCCCCCCCTTTTATTTGGACTCACCAAGGATAATTTTAGAATTTTTTGGACCCGATCGTTTCCCTTATCAATCGAGGGGGTTTTCGTAATGGCTGTATCGCCAAGAATGCCGAATCGTCTGCGGTTGACAGGCGAGGAATGCGGCTAGATGTAAAATCTCTTCGGTTTATCGTTTATTTCTTCGGCGTTGGGTGGTCCGTTTCGGGCGATACCCCTTTTGTGGAACCTGAGGGGGAACGGGATGCTCCCCTGCGGGTTCGCCTTTCGCGGGGTTGGCGATACTATGCGTATAATCGTGCCGTAAGGCCTGATTCGCTTTAGCTCGTTTCGCTTCGATGGCTTCCTTCGGCGGCTGAGCAGGAATCAGGCAATCGCATCCGGAACCGATAAGATCGGTTCGCCCTGCCTTGACAAGGGCTTCTCGCACCTCGAACCAGTTTTCCGGCTTGAAAAATTGCATCAAGGCCCTTTGCAGTTTTCGATCGCGGAGATTTCGCGCCACCTTCACTTCTTTTCCAGTCATCGGATCGATTCCGGTATACCACATACAGGTTGCAATATCAAAAGGGGCCGGAATAAAATCTTGCACCTGATCGGGACGATAGCCATTCCGTTTAAGGTAGATCGCCAAGTGAATCATCTCTTCTAGATCGCTTCCCGGATGACTAGCGATAAAGTAGGGAACCACAAATTGCTTTGGTTTACCCACCTCCTGAGAGGCTTCTTTGAATTGTTGAGCAAACACTCCGAAGTTATCCACAGCGGGCTTTTTCATGAGCTTCAAGACCTCGGGATGGGTATGTTCCGGTGCGACCTTTAACCGTCCCCCCGTATGGTGTTCTGCCAGTTCTTTCACATATTCATCGGATAATTGAGCTAAATCCATCCGAATGCCCGAGGCCACGAAGACTTTGCGAATTCCCGGTTCTTGACGGACTTTCCGCATCAACTCGATTAACGGTCCATGATCGGTCCCCAGCAATTTGCATATGGTCGGATGAACGCAAGAAAGGCGTTTGCATTTGGCTTCCACATCGGGGCGAGTGCATCGCATCTGATACATATTGGCGGTGGCCCCCCCTATATCACTAATCACCCCTTTGAATTCGGGGTCCGCCGCCATTTTCTTGACTTCCCTGAGGATCGATTCCGGTGAGCGTGATTGAATGATCCTTCCTTGATGGGCCGTGATCGAACAGAACGTACACCCTCCGAAGCACCCCCGCATGATGGTGACCGAATCTTTAATCATCTCATAGGCAGGGATCGGCTCGGTATATTTCGGATGCGGTCTGCGAGTAAACGGCAGATCGTACAGCGCATCCATTTGCTCTTGAGTTAAAGGAAAATCCGGAGGGGTCGCAACGACGGCTTCGTTATCATGGAATTGGACCAGTGCATGAGCATTAAAGGGGTTCGTGTTCAAGTGAATCTGACGGGTCGCTTCCACAAATTGGAGTTTATCGTTTTTCACTTCCGTAAAAGAAGGGATCACTTGGAAGGGGAATTCAACAATTCCTGCCAACGGTTCCCGAACTTGTTTTTCATGGGGGTTCAAGATCATACTGGCTTCTTTGGCCCCCAAACGATAGGCCACCGAACGAAGGTCTCGACACTCGCGAACGGTTTTTCCTTCGGCCAATCGTTGGGCGATCTGTACGATGTTTTTTTCCCCCATTCCGTAAACCACCAGATCGGCCTTGCTATCCAAAAGGATGGATCGTCTCACGGTTTCGGACCAATAATCGAAATGGGCTAAACGACGCAAGCTCGCTTCCACACCCCCTGCAATCACGGGCACCCCTGGAAAGGCCTCGCGGCAGCGTTGCGAATAAGGAAGCGTGGCCCGATCGGGGCGAAGACCGATCTTTCCTCCCGGCGAGTAGGCATCATCATTTCGGATTTTCTTGTTGGCCGTGTAGTGATTAATCAGGGAGTCCATATTCCCCGCACTGACGGCAAAAAAGAGTCGGGGTTTACCAAACTGGCGGAAATCCTCGACCGATTTCCAATTCGGTTGGGAAAGGATCGCCACTCGGAACCCTGCCGCTTCTAGAACCCGTTGCAATATGGCCATCGCAAACGAGGGATGATCGATATAGGCATCACCCGTAACAAACACCACATCGACGGCATCCCAACCCCGTTTTTCCATTTCGGTTCGTGTGGTTGGTGCCAAAGGGGCCGAATACTGTTTTTCCCAAAGGGGTAAACTCAAACGCGAATTTGGTTTCATGGATGTTGTCACTCAGGTTCAATAACTCATTCTAGCAGAAACCCCCTCGCTGAGACGAATCATCTCACAAGGTTTCGTGATGGCAAGCGATGTTTCCCATGACCGGCTCGCCACAAGGGATGTCTTTGACAGAGATTTGAATTCTCTAGGGCTGACCACAGCGACATTTCCCGTTGGTTTAATACAGTAAAAGAAAGAGGAATTTTGGGGTTGTAGGAAGAACATGCAGGAACCGTTAAATGTAGGTCTTCTGGGCGGGGGAACCGTAGGCAATGGGGTGGCCAAAATTTTGCTCGAACATCCCGAGCGAATGATTCTCCGAGCCGGCCGACCGATTGTCCTCCAAAAGGTCGTGGTTCGCGATCCCTCTAAACCCCGTTCCCATATCCCCGCTTCGCTCATCGAGACCAATCCCTATCGAGTGATCGAAGACCCGAACATTCCAGTGATTGTGGAATTAGTCGGGGGCACCACCGATGCCAAAAATTATGTGCTGGCGGCTTTAGCGGCCGGTAAGCATGTGGTCACTGCCAACAAGGCTTTGCTTGCCGAACCTGGGGTAGAGATTTTCGAGGCGGCTCGGAAAGCGAATCGGGCCATCGGCTTCGAGGCCAGCGTTTGCGGCGGGATACCGATTATCAATCTGTTATCGCAATGTCTTTCCGCCAATCAAATCACTGCCATCCAAGGCATCCTGAATGGGACGTGTAATTTTATCCTCACCACCATGAGCGAAGAGGGGCGCCCCTATGCCGAAATGCTGGCCCGCGCTCAGGAACTTGGCTACGCCGAGGCGAACCCCACTCTCGATGTCGATGGTTCCGATGCCGCCCATAAGCTGGCCGTTTTGGCCCAAATCGCTTTTGGTGTTTCGGTCCCGTTCCATGAAATCGAGCGTATCGGCATCGATACTTTGCATCCGATGGACCTGCGTTTTGCTTATGAGTTGGGCTACACCATCAAACTTCTTGCTGAAGGCTGGCTTGATGGGAACGAAGTGGCTTTGCATGTGGCTCCCGTGTTGCTTCGGAAAACCGACATGCTCGCCCAAGTCCGTGGGGTTTACAATGCTATTCAGGTGATTGGCGATGCCGTCGGCGAAATGATGTTCCAAGGTGCCGGCGCTGGCGCTTTAC
>CAZFDX010000685.1:0-3246 GCA_964518325.1 uncultured Alcaligenaceae bacterium
GAAATACCCAATACCTTCAAACAAAATGTCGTCGGCCCCGTTTGTGAACCGGGAGACTTCTTGGCCAAAGATCGTGCTTTGCCACTGCTGAAGCGGGGCGAATTGTTGGCTGTTTTCAGCGCGGGAGCCTATGGAATGGCCATGCGTAGTAATTACAATGCCCGTGTTCGTGCCGCGGAAGTCCTCGTTACAGGCGATACATTTCGTCTGATCCGTCGTCGGGAGACTTACGAAGACCTAGTTGCGGCAGAAGTCGCTTGCACATCCTGACGCAGGGATGAAAATGGTTGTGTCGAGAGAAAATACCGTGACTCCCCAATTTCAAGAATTGGGTCTGGGGGAATTCTGTCATGCAACATCGTCTGTTGGTTGCGTTTGCCGGTCTGTTAGTCCTTGTGCCGACCTTCGTACTGGCCGATGGTGATATTTACCCACCACCCAAAACACCCGAAGAATTTTGGCGAGCCACTCGTTACGAAATGCGAGTCGGGAATTTTAACCGCGCCAAAGAACATTTGGAAAAACTTTACGAACTCACCAAAAACGACGAAGCCGCTTTATATAAGTTGGTCACCGAAAAGGCCGACGACAAAGATGTTCCGGGGCTAGTGAATTTTCTTCGCCTACGTCTGGTCCCCAAATGGAGCGATAACCCCGATCCCGATAAGGCCCGAGCTGCCGATGTCAAATTCAAGAAAGAGACTTTGGAACCATTGATCGAAGCCATTTCGACTTCTTACTCGAAGGTTCTTAAAGACCCCATTCGGATTGCCAAATTCGCTCGGAACCTTGCGGAATCTCCTGAAGAACGAGATTTTGCCCTGAACGAACTCCGAAAATCGGGCGATGCCGTGGTTCCGGTGTTTCTCGATCTGCTTCGTTCTGAACCTGCGGAACCCGAGCGAGTTCGTGTTGCCATTCTCGAAACCATTCCGAAACTCGACTCGGTCATCGTGGCCCCCTTGCTTACGGGGATTGGCCCAGAAGCCCCGAACGATGACCCCACTCAACTTTCCAATAACGAAGCCTTACTCAAAGCCCAAGTTCTCACGGCCTTGGCCCAACGCACCGATTTTGATCGGCTTCCTCGCGATGCCCGAACCGATCCCCTACCGTTGCTTTATTATTACTCGGGGCGTCCCCAAACCTTTGAAGAACTATCCAACACAGCCAAGACCTTGTTGCTCAAACTTGGTAAGGACCCCGAACGCGAAACCAGTGCGGAACTCAAAACTCCGCAAGGGAAACTTGCACAAATTGCTCAATCGTTCGTGGAGGGGAAGGGGACCTTCCCCGAATTGGGTGCCAGTCTTGCGGTTTATCAATGGAATGCCAAAGACAAGAACATCACCAAACAGGAGATGTCGGTAGCTAATGCCAATCGTTTTTATGCCTACCGTTATGCTCGCTTGGCACTCTCGCTGCAACCCGATTATCGGAAGCCTCAGCGTATTATTCTTGGGTTATCGGCCACAGAATCGGGGCGGCAAAACCAGTTACGCAACGTGCTACTCTCTGCCGATTATTCGCTTTTGAGCGAATTGGCAGAAGATGCCATTCAATTGAAGAATACCCCGCTGATGTTGGCCTTGGTGAATGCCTTGGCAGAACGGGGAGAAACCAAGGCCGCTCTTCCAGGCGTCAAACCCAAGCCCGATCCTAAGGTGGTCACGTCTCCCCAAGCGGCACCTGCCCTGCTGGTGAAAGCTCTGGATTATCCCGATCAACGGGTTCAATTTGCTGCTGCCGTTGCTTTAGCCAACATCCCCGGCGAGCCTCTTCACGGGCGAACCGAACAAGTGGTCAAAATTTTAGCTTCGGTACTTGCAGCGGACCCCCTCCCCGATGCGAAACCCAAAGCCATTATTGGTGATAAAGATGCCATCCGCGTCGATCAAATTGCGAATCTGCTTCGTCGCATTAACCCCGAAGATTTGGCTCGCAAATCTCCCAAGATCGTTGATGATAAAGAAGTGACCAACGAGTTTGAAATCGAGTATCTCGATCCTCGGGCCAAACTTCTTCCTCCGAATGGCTTTGAAGTCGAAGTTTATTCAACGGGCCGCGATTTATTCCGGCGGCTGCGTGATAAGGCTGACGTCTCTTTATTGGTGATTGATCGACATATTTTGGATCCCCAACTCCGCGATATGTTAGCCCAACTGAATGCCGATCGTTATGCGAAGGGGATTCCGACCTTGGTGATTGCTTCGGGAGATGGTCCCCCCGTATTGCATCCGTTCATGACCTTTGCCCGATACGCCACCACCAAAGGTTTCGTCGATGCCGATTTGGCTAACATCCTGAATGCACCGAACAAATTCGATGCGGCCGATCGCCAAGCCAAATGGGTTCCCAAACAGGTCGAAAAATTAGCCCTTGGGTTACAGAAACATGGTTTCCCCACCGATGAATCGATCTTAACGGTGTTAGAATATCTTGCGATCCTGAGCATCCCCGAATACAAAGTCACCGAGATTCTCGTCGATGGCAAACCTACTAAATCTTCGGTTCCAATCCGTGTGACCGAACTGAACTCTCGTTTGAAATTCCTTGAAGGAAAAATTTTCCGAGGTTTGAGTACCGCCACAGGGAATCGATCCCCGATCATCGATATCCCCTTGTTCAATGATCCCCCGACCAAGGAAACCCGAGAGAAATTGCAAAAGGTCTTCGGCGAGATTGCCTTAATCGAAGGGGATTTTGTGCTGGATAAAGCGGCCGCCCTTCAAGAAAATTGGGACCAAGTCCAAGCTCGAATTTCTCAGATTGGTCAACTCGACTTTCCTTCCGAGCCTGATGTGCTGGCCCAAGTTCGTAAGGTGGCATCGCCCTATCCTCGGATTGGGGTGGCCCCCTTACCTTTCATCCGTTATCAATTGGGGAATAGTCTGATTACCATTTTGGATGATGCGAAAACACCGCTCACCGCTGAGGAACGCAAAGCCAATGCTTTGACCGCTGCGAAACAACTTCGGCGGATGGCCATTGGGGAACGTCCGGGGTACCCTTGGCAAAGTGCCGATGCCGAATTGCGAAAAGCGTTGTTCATTGATGAACTCGCTCCGATTGTGATGGATGCGGTTGTCCGACTGGGCAAGAAAGAAGCACAACAAGACCTCGCAGGGGTTCTTTTGGCGGCGAATCGCCCCTTACCCATTCGGCAAGCGGCCCTCGATGCGCTCATTCAACATATCCAAGTGTTTGGGTTGATCGTGACGAAGCCGCAACTCGAAGCCCTTACCG
>CAZFDX010000686.1:0-5469 GCA_964518325.1 uncultured Alcaligenaceae bacterium
GATACGAAGTGACCTTGGCCTACAATGGTCGAGACGGGGTCAAAAAACTTTCTGAAACCGAATTCGATTTAATTTTGACCGATTTGAACATGCCCGATGTCGATGGCCTTGGGGTGCTACGCGCCTTGAACAAAGAAGAGGTCGATAGTGTGGTTATGGTCATCAGTGGGCAAAAGGAAGTAAAGAAAGCGGTTCAGGCCCTGTCCGAGGGGGCCTCTCGGTACATGCTCAAAGAGAGTGACGATATTTTGGGCGAAATTCGGGCGGCGGTTCGCAAATCTGCCGAAGAGTTTCGGCATCGCAGACGACTCCGCGAACTGACCAAACAACTGGAGGAACGATTTGGTTTTGAAGGGGTCATCGGCAATAGCCCGAAGATGCAAGAATTGATCACACGGCTGAAGGCCTTTGCTCCGACCCCTGCGAGTGTGTTGATTTTGGGAGAAAATGGCACCGGTAAAGAATTGGTCGCGAAAGCCCTGCACAACAATAGTCCGCGCAAAAACAAGCCCTTTGTGGCCATGAATTGTGCTGCCCTGAACGAAAACCTGCTCGATGATGAAATGTTCGGGCACGAGGCCGGTGCCTTTACCGGTGCCGAGAAAATGCGTAAAGGTCGCTTTGAATATGCCAACGGCGGGACCCTTTTTCTCGATGAGGTCGGCGATATGCCGTTGACCTTGCAGGCCAAACTTTTGCGTGTGTTAGAGAATCGAGAGGTTTCTCGGATTGGCTCGAACGAAACCATCAAGGTGGATGTGCGCTTGATTGCTGCCACCAACCGCGACCTCGAAGCGATGATCCGCGAAGGCAAATTTCGCCAAGACCTGTACTTTCGCTTGCGAGTTGGAATCCTTCGCATCCCCCCCCTGCGGGAGAGAAAAAACGATATTCCTTTGTTGGTCACCCATTTTATCAAAGAGTTTGCCCAACGATACGGAAAGAAACCGCCCCGTGTGTCGAACGCACTGTGGCGAGCCTTTGAGAATTATTCGTGGCCGGGCAATGTTCGAGAATTGCGTAATCAAATCGAGAGCATGGTGATCCAAGATTCCGATGAGATTCTCGATCTGGATGATCTTCTGGAAGGGGACCCCCTGCGTGGGGTTTCCGAAGCCCCTGCCACAACGGGGACCGATCATTTGATTGGTCGCCCCCTACGGGAGGTCGAACGATACTACACCCAAAAAGCCCTAGAGTTGGCCAAAGGAAATCGGAGCGAGGCTGCGAAGATTTTAGGTATTGGTGAGCGGACCTTGTATCGGCAAATCAAATCGTGGGAGGAGGAAGATTCGGGAACCGCTTCCTCGGAACTCGATTCTGAAGCCGAAGAGAAAGAAGAGAAAGTAGAGAAAGAAGAAATCTCGCCCAAGAAAAATAAACACAAAAAACCCTCGACCAATAGCGAATAAATCATGTCTTTGCCTTGTGTGATTTTGAAAGCGAAACGCGCCCAACCTTTTTATGCCCGTCATCCTTGGGTCTTTGCCGGTGCGGTGGATCGCATCGAGGGAAATCCTGCGGATGGGGATGAGGTCGAACTGCGTAGTCAGGCGAATCATTTTATAGCCAAAGGATTGTTCAATAGTCAGAGCAAAATCCGAGTTCGCTTGTATAGCTGGCAGGAGGACCAAAAACTGGATGAAGGTTTCTGGGGCCAGAAATTGGAAGAGGCGATTTCTTTTCGAGAAGCGATGGGGTTACGCGGCCCCGAATTGGGATGTCGCTTGGTCTTTAGCGAAGCCGACGGCCTCTCGGGCTTGAGCATTGATGAATATGCCGGATACTTGGCAGTTCAGATTACCGCCCTTGGGATAGGCTTACGACGCCAAATGTTGTTGGAATACTTGGTGAAACGGCTCGAACCCCGAGGGATTTATTTCCGAACCGAGAAAGGCGTGGGGGACCTCGAAGGGTTACAAATTCAAGATGAGTTGGTCTACGGTGTGGCACCGTCGATCGATCATTTTATTCGGGAAGGATCGCTCAAATTATTCCTGAATCTGGCAGAGGGGCAAAAGACAGGGTACTATCTCGATCAAAGAGAGAATCGTCAGGCAGCCGCCAAGTATTGTCGAGGGAAATCGGTCTTAGATGCGTTTAGCTATACCGGCGGGTTTGGTTTGCATGCCGCTGTTCAAGGAGCCACTTCGGTCGAATGTGTGGATGTCTCTCAAGCTGCGTTGGACCTTGCGAAGCGAAATGTCGAAGAGAACGGCTTGGAGAATTTCACGTTTGTCAAGCAAGATGTTTTTCGTTATCTGACCGAACAGGTGGAGAAGCAACGACGTTTTGAAGTGGTCATGCTCGATCCGCCAAAATTTGCCCGCTCACGCAGTGCCGTGGGTGAAGCGTTGAAAGGGTACCGTCGGCTTTACACGATGGGGGTGCGGCTCCTTGAACGAGGAGGGATTTTGGTAGTGTCCTGCTGTTCGGGGCTGATTGTTTTGAATGACCTGATTGAGTTGATTGCTCAAGTTGCTGCTCAGGAGAAACGAGATATTCAAATTCTCGAACAGAGAGGAGCCGCTCCCGATCATCCCACGAGTGCCGCCTGTTTAGAGACGACCTACCTGAAGTGCCTGATTTGTCGAGTGAAATAACAACGGCCCCAAAGCCCAACCGATGGGGAGTGCCCTGATAAGTCGGGTGAAGGAGCTAGAAAGGGACAGGAAGAAAATGGAGAGCGGGTAGGCAGAGAGGAAAGATCGGTTCAAGAATTACTGACGGAACTGGAAATCGCGACCATTGATAATCGCCCACAGAACATCTTCCCACGCTTTTCGGCGATCGGGCTTGCTGGCAACGTGTTTGAGAATGATTCCTTTTTCAGTCTCGGTGGGTTTTCGCGAGGTAGCCGCCAAGACGAACTCTTCGACAATCGTTTCATCGCTGGCCTTGGCTTCGAGCAGTTTCCCAATCCGGTTGTTCGGATTCTTGCGCTTATCGTTCACGGTGGCCCCGTTGATTAACTGCAGCGATTGCCCCAGATTGCTTTCGGTTTCTCGTTCGCATTCGCAGACCAACTCGCGGGCAGGTTGACCAAACGCTTTCAGGAACGGATGGTTCACTTCGCCATCAATCAGCTGCACCGCTCGTGTCCCAGCGGGGTGACCGGCAAACCGCTCGGCGACTCCCGTGACGTCACACAAAGCATCGAGCATTTGTTCTGCGGTCAATAATCGGGGCATACAGCGGGAGAAGTATTTTTGATCGTCCTTGTTCGTCGGCGTGGGGATCGACGAAAGTTGATAGGTTCTCGATTGCGTAATGGTTTTGATGAGCTTTTTCAGGTCGAATTTGTTCTTGGCAAAATCTTCTGCCAACGCATCGAGAAGTTCATCGTTACAAGGTGGGTTCGAGGCACGGAAATCATCGACGGGGTCAACGATCCCTTTGCCGAAAAGGTGATACCACACGCGGTTGACCCATGCCTTCGAGAAATAGGGGTTATTCGGAGAGACAACCCAATCGGCAAAGACCTCTCGGCGGTCGGCCCCTTCAGGGATATTGGGGGTTTCGGCTTTCAAAAATTTCGGTTTCATGATTTGCCCGCTGCGGGGTTGAGTGACTTCCCCGTTTCGCGCAACGTAAACCACTTCCGCACCATCCGAGGGGTTTTTGTTCGGTGTGCCCGGATTCATGGGGTCTTTCTTGAAGCGAACGCGAGTAAACCAAGCGGCGGTCGAGTAATAATCATCTTGGGTGACCGATTCAAAGGGGTGGTTATGGCATTTCGCACATTGCACCCGAACCCCGAGGAACAGTTGCACCGTGTTTTCGGCAAGAGATTGGGTATCTTTGGTGGCGCGGAAATAATTGGCTGCCGGATTCGAGTGCGTGCTTCCCGAGGCAGTGAGCAATTCGCGCGAGATGCTGTCCAAACCTTCTCCTTTTCCGATCCGATCGCGGAGCCATTGTTGCAGCCCTGCGGCCCCTTTGACCTGAATGGTCTTTCGGTTGGCCTTGAGAAGATCGGCCCATTTCAACGCCCAAAAATCGGCAAATTCCGGACGGTTCAAAAGTTGATCCACGAGTTTATCTCGTTTCGCGGGATCGGCATCGTTCAAAAACTGGGTGGCCTCTTCTACAGTGGGTAAACGACCACAAATATCGAGGTAAACTCGTCTTAGGAATTCGCTATCGGTACACAATCCCGAAGGTTCGATACTCAGGGTTTTCAATTTTGCAAAAACGTGTTTATCGATGTAGTTGACCTCAGGAGGATTGGGCCAAACAAACCCTTCCCGAGGCTCGAGATAGGCCAAGCGAACGGGAGACAATTCTTCGAGGTAACGAACCAAGATGGCCACTTCTCCCGCTTGCTTGAACTCCACTAACCCCGTGGCCGAGACGTCGGCAATCGAACCATCGGAACTTGAGAAGTTGCAAAGACGAGTGACATCTTTCACGGAACCATCCGAGAAATGAGCGAGAACGGCAATCTGCTGCCAACGAGCAGGGGCCAAGGCAACCCGTTTGCCCGGCAACAATTCGATCTTTTTGAGTGTGGGTGTGTTGGGGGCATCGTCAGGCATTCCCTGCGCCATCCATTCTTCGATCGATTCCGAGGCCAAGCTATCGACCCCAAAACGAGCGCCACCTTCATGAGGAACCCGACCTAAACCTTTCATCAGAAGCAGGCTATTGAGCGGGTTCTGGCGATCGACCCGCCGGCCGACCATATCCCGTGTGAGGTGCCGATAATCCTGAGCGGGATTTTCTCCCCGCAACGAAAGTTTGAAGCCGTTCTTGCCAGAGGGTGTTCCATGGCAAGCGCCCATGTTGCAACCCCCGACGTTCAGGCCTGCGATCACTTCATTACGAAAGCTAATGGCCTTCACTTGGGATTGCTGAATCGTGACAGGAACCTTGAGTTCTTTCCCCGCGACCTTTAAGGTCAGCGAAGTTTTTCCATCTTTTTTCGCACGAATAAATGAACCTTGAATATCCAGTAAGTCCGAACTTTCAGCGCTCATCACCACAAAAGGAGAAAGGTCACGAATCGAACCATCTGCATATTGACCCGTGACCAACATTTGGCGGGTGGCACGGGGACCGCTGAGATTCACCTCGGTCGGTAACACTTGAATGCTCGTGGGGGTACCAACAACTTTGGCAATCTCGGTGCTGTTCGAGGGTAGACCAGCCCAAACAGAACTGGCCGAAAGTAAGAGAAATAGGCTACAAATGCGGGTTCTCATAAGCCGGAACCTTTAAGGGAGGGAGGATAACGTAACAACGGGCGGGTGTGATTATTTTTAGTTTACTGCCTCTGCGATGGAAACTCCAGAAAATTCTTGGAACGAGAAAGTAAAAATTGCAGCTCAGGCGATTCCCCTGATCTTCGTAACCTGTCTGACGCCCTTGAATAAAAACGCAGCTGTTGGAACAAAATGCTTGCAATATCCCGAGATCGTAGATAATAATAGAAGAACCCTCCTGTTAAGGGTGCTCCAATCCCTTAAC
>CAZFDX010000687.1:0-4612 GCA_964518325.1 uncultured Alcaligenaceae bacterium
GTGCTGGATCGACGTTTGGCCGATCGACGTATCTTTCCTGCAGTGAACCTCGCCGAGAGCGGTACCCGAAAAGAAGAACGCCTCCTTGATGCCGAAACTCTTCGGCGGGTGCATTTACTCCGCAGGCATCTTGTGGGCATGAAAGCCATTGAAGCCATGGAGTCGCTATTGAATCAAATGAATAAATCCCCTACAAACAAAGCCTTTTTAGATCGGATGATTATCAAATCTTGAATGATCCCTGTCGGAAGCAGAGATTTTTCTGGGTATGCTAATCTAAATCCAACCCTGCCAGAAAATCCTCCTCCTCGGCCTCGGTGAGTCCCACCTTGGGTTCAATAATTTCAATCGGTACAACCTTCGCTTTCTCCGATGCCGAGCTTTCTTCTCGAAGGCTATCACGTTGAGTTGCTCGACGAATCGTTTCTGAAGTACTCGTCGGGTCGATCGCACGGCAAGACTCGGCGAGTTGATAAGCAAAACCTTTCAAGAAGGTCAACCATTCTTCGGGAGTGGTATCGGTAGGGATGACTTCCGCGAATTCCTCACACAACAGAATCAGACGAAGTAAGTGTCGGAAGATAATCCCCTCTTGTTTCGCCAGATTCTTCTTGAGAATATAAAGGTTAAAATTGCCTGCAAAATCGCGTAATAATTCACCGGCCGCCCAGACGGAATAGATGGTGATTTCCTCCGTTTCGGGACGGGTCGTTTCAAAAAAGAGGCGTAATTTCTCGGCAAACCAAGGTTCGGGTTCACGATCCTCTTCTTCTTCAAGGATTTCAGGAATTTCGCCATCAACGGGTTCCGGCGGGGGGGGGAGAGCATCGAGCAGGCCATGTTGCTCTAAGACTGGTCGAACAATCTCGGTTTCAAGAGGCCCCGGCGCGACACCATAAGGGCGAAGGAATTTGAGCATGGGCCGAGGCATATCCAACACGCTCTCAAAAATTTGGACCCGTTCTTCCCAATTCGCTTTACCAAGCACATCGACTAAAAAGGCGCCATAAATGGGATGAATACTCCGAAACGCCAAGAGCTTATCCAAGCTGGGATTCGGCAGGGCTTGTTCCGATTTATAATCGGCAAGATACTTACCAGATTCGTCTTTGACCGGTGTCGGCTCCAGTGTGACAAACCCCCATTCGTGCAAGGTGAGGAGCATCCGCTCCATTTGCTTTTCACCGGCAATCACACGCGATTCATCTAAAAGTCTTTTGCGAATGACAGTGCGAATTCGTCCCACTTCGGGCGAGGCTTTCAGCAAATAGGCCAGCAATCGCCAAGGCAATGGCCCCTTACTATAGAGATTTCCGGGGGGGGCTTTCTGGAGCTGCTCGAAGGTCGCTTCGGTCCAGTATTTTTTTTGAGAGTTGCGATCGGGCTTTTTCTTTTTGAGTTCTTTTTTCTTTTTCAACAGTACGGGGTCTTTCGTATCTTCGGGAATTTGATCGTACTGCCGTTTCCATCGAACAAGGCGAACATCATCTTCGTGGGCCAACGCATAAACGAACCCTTGAGTATCGAACTGGGGACGTCCCGCACGACCAAAAATTTGATGGGCGACGCTCGGCTCGATAAACTTTTCCTTACCAAAAGGCCCTTTCACTAAACTCGTCAACACCACGGAGCGAGCAGGTAGGTTAATCCCAGCAGCAAGGGTTTCTGTGCAGACGGCAACCGAGAGTAACTTTTTCTCGAAAAGGTCTTCAACTGCACGCCGGTAAAATGGAAGCAACCCTGCATGATGTACCCCCACTCCGCGACGCAACAGGGTTTTCAATTTTGGTCCCACACCGTTGGGCCAATCGTATTTGTCGATCTCTGCATTCAATGGGGCTTTGGTTCCTGCTGCCATCACATCTAACCCCTTGAGCATTTCTGCTACGGACCAGCATTCATCGCGATTGAAACAGAATACAAGGGCAGGAACTTTGCGTTCGTTTTCGTCTCCTTTGGCGATTTCGACCAAAAATTCGCCCAAAAATTTATCGGGGATGTACTGATAGGTGAGGGGGATTTTTCTTTCACGCGATTCGACCAACTCGACCTTGCGACCATGCGAACGATCGAGCCAATTAACAAATTCGGCCGAGTTCCCAACTGTGGCCGAGAGGAGCAATAAACGTACATGCGGGGGAAGCAAGTTAAGAGATAATTCCCAAACGATTCCACGTTCAATATCGGCGAACGAGTGGAACTCATCCATGACGACGGCAGAAACCTGAGAAAAGTCAAAGCCCTCGGGATGAAGTAGGCGATTCAACAAAATTTCCGCAACGACGATGAGAATCGGAGCATCGGGATTCAATTTGCGATTACCCGTGATTAACCCCACATCGTCCGGAGAAAATCCCCAGCGTTCGGCCGCGGCCCTCATTTCTTGGAATTTTTGCTCTGTCAATGCAATCAGGGGTGTGGTGTAGTAGGCCTTGGTGCGGGTGTGCAATGCTTCAAATAAAGCGGCTTGAGCAATCAGGGTTTTGCCAGTCCCCGTGGGCGCACAGACCAAGACCCCCTGATCGGCAGTGAACCAAGCCAACATAGCCTCTTCTTGAACAGGATACGGGGGATAGGGTAAACTCTCGAAATATAAATTGGCGATCTCGCCGCGTGTCATGGGTCGAACTCTTTTATGAAGGGTATCAGAAACGAATGTATTTCAGGAAGAACTTCCCTGTGTTTACCCGTCCTTTGAGTAACTATTTTGCTTGATATTTGTACAATTTCTTATCGGTCCGAATATACAGGGCGCCATCTGCGGCAACGGGGCTGGCCAAGGTGGCTTCTTTCATCTCGAATTGATCGAGTTTCTTGAATTCCTTGCCGGCTTCGAGAAGCGTCCCTGTTCCTGTTTCGTTCGTGAGATAAATTTTGCCATTCCAGAATAAAGGAGAGGCAGAGTAATTACCGGCCACTCGTTCCGAGTAATGGACCTTACCGGTTTTAGCATCGTAGCAGGTAAAAATGCCCCCATCCGAAACGGTGTAAAGTTCGTCGCCCACCAACAAGAATGAAGCCGTGTGCGGAACCCCTTTTTTGGCCGTCCAAACATCATTGCTCGACGTCACATCTCCCGAGCCTCCCAGTTTCACCGCATGGAGTACAGGCGAATCGTAACTGGTGCCGAAGTAAACCATTCCATGCCCCACCACAGGACGCGGAATAATCGAGTACCCCTCGGGGTAGGTCATGCGCCAAATTTCTTTGCCGGTATCGGGATTGATCGCCATGAAGACCCCAGAACCTGCAGAGAAGACCACCGCACCTTGAGCATCTTGATGAATGTGGGGAGTCGAAAACGAGAAGGGCCGACTTGCTTTCAGTCCTCGGCTGACCTCCCAAGCGACCGAGCCATCCTTGACATTCAAGGCAATCACGGCTTGTTTATCTAACCCGTCGCAACTGAAGATAAGTTTATCCTTGTACAGAATTGGTGACCCCCCGTTGCCGTGAACCGGTTTCGAGTAGAGATCGGTCTTCTTCCAAAGGAGAGTGGGGGATTTTTTCGTCAGATCAATCGCATAGGTTCCCATATGTCCAAAGTGAACATAGAGCCGATCCGCCGTGACGACCGGCGTGGGACTGGCATGACTATTCTTGTTGTGAATCTTCGGGAGCTTGGCTAGCTCGAATTGATTCACTGAGAGATTCCAAAATGTTTGCCCAGTTTTGGCATCCAAAGCAATCACTTGAAGATCGAGGTCTTTCCCTTTTTCCACCGCCGTTGTGAGGTAAATTTTGCCGGCAAAAATCACCGGTGAGGACCACCCTTTTCCTGAAATATCAACCACCCAAGCTGGCTTTTCTTTCTGTCCCCAAGCGGTAGGAAGTTTTTCGCCTTTATAATGGCCGTTTCCTTCGGGGCCACGAAATTGAGGCCAATCCTCTGCAAAACAGCAGGAAGCACTCGACCATAAACTAAAGAAGATGAGCAATCGTTTCATGTTGCCTCGAATGGGTAGGATGTTATACTTCTCTTTATAACAGCAAAAAAGCGAGAAGAGAACCTCCATTTGCTACAATATCCCTCAAGATAGAATCGATCCCCCACGCGAGCACACAAATTGCGATGAAAGAACTCGATCAAATTCTCATGCAAACCATCGCGGATCGGAAGCTCCAACCTGCCGAGAAAAAGGCATTACTAGATTGGATGAATGCGAAATCGCCCACCGATGCGGATCGGGCGCTGGCCCGCAGCCGCGCTTTTGAGGCTGCCCGTGCGGTGCTTTTTAATGAAGATGCCCTTAGCGTGATCGACTGGCTTGAAGATGTTATCCGTGTACTTTCTCGGCCTGCAGAACCCATTCAGGTGACCGGTCCGAATTCGGGGCGTCCCATTTCTAAGGCATTTTTTTCGCCAGGGGATGCCTGCCCAAAGGAGATCATTCGCCTCATCTCGCAATCTCGCAAGCAAATCGACATTTGCGTTTTTACCATCACGGATGATCGCATCAGCGATAGCATCATCCAAGCGCATCGTCGCGGAGTAAAAGTTCGGATTATCACCGATGACGAAAAAGCAAGCGATTTAGGTTCCGATGTGGATCGCTTCGAGTCGGAACAAATTCCTCTGCGGATCGATCGCACCCCTGCCCACATGCACCAT
>CAZFDX010000688.1:0-2252 GCA_964518325.1 uncultured Alcaligenaceae bacterium
CATTCGACGGGGACATCAAGACGCCGGAACGATTCTTCATTGCGGCGAGCAAACATTCGAGGTTCTCCCCTTCCCACCGGTTATGGTCTAATCAAGGACGATCACACAAAATCTATTATTCGAAATAGAATGATAACTGGAATCATGTGTGAATTGGGTATCAAAATTTAAGACGATTATTTCAGGTATTTCACGCTGTGAATTAATTATCCAGATCGAAGACGATAATTTCAGGTGTGTCACCACCAATTGCTACCATTAAGCCATCTTGAGAAATGGAAAAGGCACGCAAATGATTTAATTGAAAATCGTAGGTCGTTAAATGATGATAATCGTGACGATCCCAAACGTGGACTTGACCATCAACCGTTGTGGTTAACAAGCGTCCATCGGGGGCAAATTTTGCGTGTTGCACTTTCCGATGATGCCGAATCGGCAGACAACAAGCGTTGGCACCTTTTGTTTCAAATACTCGAACAAATCGAGAATAAACCACGACAAACCTTTGTCCGTCTGGAGAAAATTCGGCACTTTTCAAATAATAATTGATGTATTTTTCTGCCACACACTCCGTTTCACATTCACAATGGGTCACTTGAATTCTGGATAAGAGGGAAGTCACAATCCATTGTCGATCCGCCGAGACATCCGCTAAAAACATAGAGGGGCTGAGCAGCGGGCTTTTGACGGACTCGAATCGTTCTACATTCTCTTCGTCATAATCTAAAATTTGAAACATTCGCGAACCTGAAAAATGACAAAGAACCCCCTGATGGTTTTTCAAAGGTCGTATCCAAATTGGAATTTGATCATCGAATTGAAGAATATGAATATCTTCAATTTCAGGCCAAGGGCAAACGAATAATTGTTACATTCCCCCTTGAACCACAATGCGATTACCGATCAGGGCGATGTTTTCGAGATAATAACTCAAATTCAAATGAGTGGCCCAATCGTTGAGGGGGATTTTCTGTACCAATTTTTTTTCTTGGAGATTCCAAACGTAAACACTCAAGCCGCGACCACCATTCGAAACCAAATGGGAACCATCGGAAAAAAATTCCAATGAACGGGTTTTTACATGGGGAATTGCCAAGCGATACATCGTCCTTTTGCCGATTCAGGTAGTAGCGTCAATAGAATCTCGATTCAATTGGTTGCTTGCCAAACGAACCTTTGTTGAGCGATCCTTTGTTTTTAGAATTATTCGGGGATCGGCGAGTCTGGCCGGATAGGTTTACCTTCCCACGTTACGGATTTTGTCTCGGGGTCGAATACCAAAATTCTATGGGCACTACCGGCCGCATGTTTTTTTTCCTCTTTCGGTAACCAGCGGGCACACTCGCGAATAATTTTTTGATATTCGGGATCGTTCGCCAAATTTTTCCATTCATTGGGGTCTTTTATCATATCGTACAATTCTTCACTTCCATCGGCATAACGTATGTATCTCCATTGATGGGTTCGCACGGCATGATTGCCCGGATTGTGCGTCGTCAGGGCAGGGCGTTCCCGTTTGGTTTTCGCATCCTTTAACTGGGGGACTAAACTCAATCCTTCCAAGTCTTTGCGGGAAGGCATTTTTGCGAGTTCTAACAAGGTGGGAAAAATATCTAGTAGTTCCACTGGTTCGGAACATTTGGCCCCTTTGCTAATGTTTGGCCCTGCGAAAATCAGGGGCACCCGTGTCGATCGCTCCCAAAGGGTATTTTTTCCTGTGATCTGTTTTTCACCTAAATGATAACCATGGTCACTCCACACGACCACAATTGTTTCTTCGCTGCGCCCCGATTGATCCAGTGCGGCAAGCACTCGTCCCACTTGGGCATCCATGAACGCAATACTGGCCAAATAAGCACGGACAAGGGGTTTCCATTCTTTCTGCTTCTGCAAGGTTTTTAATCGCGGTTCGGGTAAATCCCAATGCAAATACCATGAAAAGCGGGGGGTATCTTCCCGATCGTTCTCCAAAATCGGCGGGAGCATCACTTTCTCTTCGGGGAACTTGGCAAACCATGCGGGGGGGGCAAAACATGGTACATGAGGCAGGCGAAACCCACAGGCAAGAAAGAACGGTTTATCCTTTGGTGCCTTGGTGATTGCCTTGATGGCCGCGTCGGCGATTTTGTCATCTCCGGACTCTTCATCTCGTTCGGGGAATTGCCCTCTGTCCTTTAAGGGGTGCGGCTTACCCTGACGTTATACAAAGCGCTGGTCGGTTTTACCAATGCGCGCCGCCGGGCCACATTCGG
>CAZFDX010000689.1:0-7973 GCA_964518325.1 uncultured Alcaligenaceae bacterium
ATCCTGCCCCTCGAACATCTTTGCCAATTCCTTGTCGAAATTTCCCTTGGCCAAGGATTCCGCAAAGTTCTTAATGGCCTCTTGGGCTGCCGGTGAATTGCCAATGAACTTCTCCAGCGATTTAATCATCTCCTGCCTGCGTTTCTCTTCTTCCGTCCAAGGCCTATCGAGCGATCCTTCACCAACAGGCGAACCATCGAGCTTTTTCGGTATCTCGATTTGTTTGGGCCGATCTACCTTGGGGTCGAACGGGTCCATCCCTTTGGAGTCTTTGCTGGCATCATCCTCTTTGGGGTCTTTGGGGTCTTTGACGTCTTTGGAATCCTTTTGTTTGGTATCGAGCTGCCTCAGCTGGGGATCATCCACCAACTTTTTCAGATCGCGGGTAATCTCTTTGGGATCGAGGTCCGCTTGACCGGTTTGCTTCTTGAGAATTTCAGCAATTTGTTTTTGACCGTCCGGAGTATCCATCCATTGCTTGAGCTTTTCACGAAAGGCCGGATCATCCAGTTGAGGAAATCGCTTCCTTAATTCTTCGAGATTTTGGGGCCGATCGAGTTTCTGATTCTTGGTGAGCTGCTCAATCAATTTTGGATCGATCAGCGAAGAATTTTTCTTCGTCAACAGGCTGCGAAGATCGGGCAGATAAACCGATCCCCCGATGGGAGAATGGGACGGGTCACCGTAAAACTCGCCCAAAGGAGGCCCCGGAAGATCGGGAATTTGTGGTGGGAATTTTCCGGCAGGAACAGGGATTTGCCCCGGTTGCAACGGCTGGGGGATCGGTTGCCCCATCAGGGTCGTAACACAGATCAGACCTGCTAAGACAGCAACACGCATGGCCAGAATCCTCCTGCACGAAATGGAACCCGCTACATGGAATTATAGCGAAAGACTCTTGAAAATTCAGACGATCGATTTCCTTTTGAGATTGAGAATTTCGAGAATCGGCCGCCGAACCTGTGGGGAAGCGTCAACATGTCAACATGTCAACAGTGTCAACATGTCAACAGTGTCAACATGTCAACGTGTCAACGTGTCAACATGTCAACATGTCAACAGTGTCAACATGTCAACATGTCAACATGTCAACAACTCGCTCCTTGCCGCTTCCTACTCGCCTCGACTCGCCGCTTTCACGTCCTTGGCTTTATTCAAGCGAGATTTCCGAAGGTGACCGTCCCTGTCTCTCTGTTCCCCGTGCCGACTGCGAGAGATAAAAAATTTAAGTGAAAGCCGTCGAGTGAACCTTGTTTATAGGCGGGAACTCTATACTAACTAATACAGAACTTTCGGAAAAACGAACGAGTTTGCAAGGTGCCCCTTGTCAAAGTTGGGAAAATCTCCTATCGTACTTTTTTCTAAAGGAACCGCTACTGTAGCTCAGCTGGCAGAGCAGCGGTTTTGTAAACCGCAGGTCGTGGGTTCGATCCCCACCAGTAGCTTGGGTTAAGGAACCGAACCGAGAGCGATCCAAATTGAAGGTGCGAGACTCGATTCGACATGTGGTGAAAAGATTGGGTTGGTAAAACGATTGGGTGGATGGCAGAGCGGTCAATTGCACCAGACTGTAAATCTGGCCTCTTAACGAGTTCGGGGGTTCGAATCCCTCTCCACCCATCCCAGAAGAATTTGTAGAATGATTTTGGGAAAAGATTGCGGGTGTAGCTCAGCGGTAGAGCTCCTGCCTTCCAAGCAGGTTGTCGTGGGTTCAAATCCCATCGCCCGCTCTGATCGAAACAGAATCGCGAGCCGGTAGTAGACACTGGTTGGGTGAATGTCTATCTATAGAGTCTCACGATTCGAGGAATCATCGCTGTTGTAGCTCAGCCGGTAGAGCACTTCCTTGGTAAGGAAGAGGTCATGGGTTCAAATCCCATCAACAGCTTTCGGGATCGATAGGCTCAAAATGTTCCCGGTGAGTCGAGGATTGGATTGGTCACGGGGACTAATCCCCTCAATTTTTTGGAACCAAACTATCTATCCATCTGGGAGCCTCAATGGCCAAGGGAGTCTTCGAGCGGAATAAACCGCACGTGAACGTTGGGACAATCGGTCACATCGATCACGGGAAAACGAGCTTGACCGCAGCACTGTTGCTGCGTCAAGGTTACAAAAACAAAGTCGATAAGGTAAAGAGCTACTCCGAAATTGCAAAGGGTGGTATCGTCCGCGACGCCAACAAAACAGTGACCATCGCTGTTTCGCACGTCGAATACGAATCGCCGACTCGGCACTATGCTCACATCGATTGTCCGGGCCACGCGGACTATATCAAGAACATGATTACCGGCGCTGCCCAAATGGACGGCGCGATTCTCGTGGTGGCTGCGAACGACGGTCCGATGCCCCAAACCAAGGAGCACCTGCTGTTGGCCCGTCAGGTCGGTGTGCCGAAGATCGTGGTGTTCATGAACAAAGTGGACACCGTGGACGATCCCGAGTTGCTCGACCTTGTGGAATACGAACTTCGCGAATTGCTCAAGAAGTACGAATTCCCCGGCGACGAAGTTCCCATCATTCGCGGACAAGCCAAAGCCTGTCTCGATTGCGGTGGGACCGACGATAACAACCCCGGTTGCAAATCGATCGATGAATTGATTAACGCACTCGATACCTACATCCCCACCCCGCAACGAGAAAGCGATAAGCCTTTCTTGATGTCGATCGAAGACGTCTCCTCGATCAAAGGTCGGGGTACGGTGGCAACCGGTCGGGTGGAACGCGGTCGTGCCAAAGTGGGCGATGAAGTGGAAATCATCGGTCTGCGCAAGGATAACGTCAAGACCGTTATCACCGGTATCGAACAGTTCCAAAAGACCTGCGAAACCGCCGAAGCGGGCGACAACGTCGGTTGCTTGCTCCGAGGTATCGAGCGTGACGGTGTGGAACGCGGACAAGTGTTGGCCAAACCCGGTAGCATCACCCCGCACACCAAATTCAAAGCTAACGTGTATGTGCTGACCGGTGAGGAAGGGGGCCGTAAAACCCCGTTCTTCGCAGGTTACAAACCCCAGTTCTACTTCCGCACCACGGACGTGACGGGTACCATCGCCGAAATTCGTTCTTCCGACGGCAACAAGGCCGAAATGGCCATGCCCGGCGATAACCTGAACGTGACGGTGGAACTGCTCCCCGAAATGCCCGTTGCTATGGACGTGGGTCTCCGCTTCGCTATTCGCGAAGGGGGTCGTACCGTCGGTTCGGGTGTGGTCACGGAAATCTTGGCCTAATCGCCAACATGGTCACTCACTCTCGAAATGCCCCTTTCCTGAGTTCGTGGCCTGAACCCCTTACCCGTTTTGTCTTTCCCCTTGTGAATTTCCCTAGTAGCCCCCTCGGCGAGATTCCCAAGGGTTTTTGTCCTTATGATAAGCAAAGACAAACACCGGTTGCAATCGATAACCCCAGCAAGGGAACTCCGGTAGGGGCACCCCAACTGGGAATAACGATAAGAGGATAACGGACAAGGGATAACGGACAAGGGATAACGGACAACAAACGCCCACCGAATCGGGATTCTACCTCGGATTCGGTGGATTCACAGGAGCGTAGCTCAATTGGCAGAGCAGCGGTTTCCAAAACCGCCGGTTGGGGGTTCGAGTCCCTCCGCTCCTGCTCTAAAAGTCCCCTGCATGACTTTTTAGATCGGCAGCCTTGCCGAACCGGATCGAACGATGTGCCCAAGCCGCTCGACTTGAAGGGGTCGGGCGGTCTTTATTTTTAGTACCATCAACCCCAATGAACGTTCGGCCAAGATGGTCGATCGGTCTGGGCCATTAGGACTGTTAAGACATGGCCGTTGCTGAAACCTCGAAACCCACCGAACCAACCCCTGTGACCAAAACCGGTCCGCACCTGATTGCCTCGAGTGTGATCGGGGCCGTTCTCGTTCTCGCAGGCTTGGCCTTGGTTTTTCGCGGCATCCCCTCTGTCTGGAGTTCGGTCGCTGGGGGAATCGATCGATTTGCCTCTTCCGTCTTGCTCGCCATCTTGCAAATCGCCGCTGCTGTGGGGTTGCTCATTGCTGCGGGGGTGGCCGTCGGCAAATCCAAAAATCAGGAAGGCCTTCGGGGCGGAACCTTCCTCATGGTCCTGATTCTCTTTGCCGGCTACTTCGTGATTCGGGGCCTGATCGGTTCGCTCAACTCCGAATATACCTCCAGCCTGATTCTCGGCTCGATCTTCTGGGCCTTGTGTGCTGCCGGTCTGGTCCTTATCTTCGTCTGGAATAAATTCGCTAACTGGGCCATCGCTTTAGATCAAGGCGGCTGGTTCTCCTTTGCCTATTACAAACGCACCCAAGGCCGAATCGTTCGCCGTCTCACCATGATTGGCCTGTTAATCGTCGGCTTTTCGGGTATCTACACCCTTTCGACCCATAGTTGGATTCCCCAAAATACGATCGTCGGCGTTCTCAACGGTAACACCCGTGTCGAAACTTCCAGCCGCATGGGAGATTGGATCATCGGCGGAACCCTGAAATCGACCAACGTGAAAGGGGACAGTGAATTTGCCGCCTTGGACTCCCTGACCCGAGGACTGGAACGGCTGAAACGCTCCGAAAATACTCCCGAAGGGGCCGCCTTCGACGATCGCCGCCGACAATTCCAAGCCAACGTCGCTCAAACCAGCAAAGACCTTTCGCAACCCGGAGTCATCATCCTGCCAGGGGTGCGGGAATATGCCACGAAATTTGAAGCCTTTGCCAAAGAAACCGCCGCCAGTGATCCCAGCAGCGTGAAAACCGTTCTGCCCGACGAACTCAAAGAAGGGGTCGAAGCAGTCGTCGGGGCCATTCGTGAAGAAATCCGCAACCGACCCCGTGTCGAAGGGGGCTTCACCATCGTCGAAGATTTGGCCTTTGTGGTTCCTGTGGTTCTGATTGTCGTTTGCCTGTGGTTCAGCTGGCGATTAGTCAACCTCCCCACCTTTGCCGACTTCTTGATCGCTACCGAAGCCGAAATGAATAAGGTCACATGGAGTACTCGCAAAGCACTGGTGCGAGATACCATTGTCGTGATCGTTGGCATTCTCCTGATGACCCTGTTCTTGTTTGTGGTCGATGTCACTTGGAACTTCCTGCTCAGCCGCGACCTCAAATGGCTCGGCGTCGGGGGGGGGCGTTCCACTGGGATTTTGCCCACCTTTGAAGAACGACAAGAATACTCCACCCAAAAACGGACCGGCGATAAGGCAGAGTGGTGACGTTCACCTCACCTTTGCGAAGAGAATACCATGAGTGACGAACCCAACACCTCCGAAAGCACTGCAACCGAGACCACTCCCACAACGTCTCCCGACGCTTCCTCTCGGCCCATCGAGCCAGAGGCTGCGGCTCCGACTGCTCAAACGAATGCCCCGAGTCCCTCCTCGGTCGAACCTGAGAACAAGGACGAACCCCAAAACGAATCAGCAAGCGACTCCGTCGCCCCCGCAGCCGCCCCCGAGGATGAATCCGAAATCGTCACCCTCCCGGTGCCAAACCCCGAACCAGCTTCGGAATCCTCCGCCGATTCTTCTACCGAGCCACCGGCAGCCCCTGCGGAAACCCCGCAACCTGCTGCAGGGGGCCAGAAGAAATGGTACATCCTCAAGGTCCCCTCGGGCCGAGAAGATTCCACCAAGCGAAACCTCGAACGCAAAATCAAAGTCAACAACGTCGAAGAATACTTCGGGCGGATCATTATCCCTGTGGAAAAACAGGTCGAGGTTAAGGACGGCAAAAAGAAAATCAAGAGCGTGAAAAAACTGCCCGGCTATTTGTTCGTCGAACTGGAATTTAACGAGAATGTCTTCCTCACCCTGCGGGAAACCTACGGGGTCGGGGGCTTTTTGGATGGCGGGAATCTCAATCGTCCCCCCTTGCCGATGCCCGAAATCGAAGTGCATCGGACCTTGGCCGATCAGGACGATTTCCTCCCTTCGGATGGCAAAAAAGATGCCCGTGCCGATGCCGATCTCCCCAAAATGCGGATCAAACTGGATATTTCCGTGGGCGATCGGGTCAAAATCAAAGAGGGGATGTTCGCCAATATGGAAGGCGAAGTGAAAGAAATTTTAGATAAAGATGGCCCCAGCCCGAAGCTCAAAGTCGAGCTGAGCATCTGGGGGCGTCCCGTCCCTGTGGATGTGGACCATTGGCAAGCCGACAAAGTTTAGGATTATCCGGAAAACTCTTAGGAAACTGTAGATTGACTCTAGCCAAGATTGGCTCGGGTTACTAGGATCATTTTTTATGGCTAAACAGGTAACTGCACTCGTTAAACTGCAATGTCCCGGCGGACAGGCGACTCCCGCCCCGCCGGTTGGCCCTGCCCTTGGTGCTCATGGGGTCAACATCGGACAATTCGTCAAACAATTCAATGATAAAACCGCGGCCCTGAAAGGGATGATGACTCCCGTGGTCATCACCGTCTATTCCGACCGCACCTTTGAATTTGTGATTAAATCCCCCCCCGCTGCCGTGTTGCTCAAGCAAGCAGCTGGTATCCCCATCGAGAAGAAAAAGGGAGGCGACAAAATCCCAGCCGACTCGAAGAAAGCGGGCAAATACAAGGGGTTTAAGGTCACCCGTAAACAAGTGCTAGAAATTGCCGAAAAGAAAAAAGCCGACCTGAATGCCCGTGACCTCGAACACGCCGCCCGTATTATCGAAGGCACGGCCCGAAGTATGGGCATCACCATCGAAGCGTAACCGAACCATTGACTTGATTTCAGTCCCCAGCTGTTGTCTGGGGCTGATTTATTTTGTGACGGAACTGAAACTATGTCGAGCGATCCGACGACCACCGATACCAAACCTCAGGCCACCCCTGCTGCGGGCGAATCTGTCGCCAAGAAAAAGAAAAGACCCGGCGTGGCTCCCCGTCGGGGCAAAAAACTTCGCAACACCCTTGCCCAAGCGGCCAAGAAACTGGACCAACTCGGCGTGGTGCCTTTGAAAAAAGCCATTGCCGAACTCAAGAAACTCAAACGGGCCAAGTTTGATGAAACCGTCGAAGTTCACATGAAACTCGGCATCGACACCAAACAAGCCGATCAGGCCGTTCGGGGCTCCGTTCCGCTCCCCCATGGCATTGGCAAAACCGTCCGCATCCTTGTCTTTGCTCAAGGGGCCGACATCGAGAAAGCCAAAGCCGCTGGGGCCGACTACGCCGGCGGGGCCGAACTCATCCAAAAAATTCAGAACGAAAACTGGATCGAGTTCGATGTCGTCCTCGCCATGCAAGCCATGATGGGCCAAGTCTCCCGTCTCGGGAAGGTCCTTGGTCCTCGCGGACTCATGCCCACTCCCAAAGCCGGCACCGTTATCTCCGCGAACGGCGATGTCGCCGCTGCCGTCAAAGAATTCAAAGCAGGGAAGGTCGAATATCGGGCCGATGCCGGCGGCAATGTCCATGCCGGCGTTGGCAAACTTAGCTTCGACGAGGACAAACTCGCTGCCAACATCCAAGCCTTTATCGATCAGGTCCGCTCCGCCCGACCGGCCGGCGTGAAGGGCACTTACGTCGAATCCATTACGGTATCCGCGACGATGTCCCCAGGCATTCGTGTCTCTGCTTAATTTGTGCAACCTGAAACCGAAACGTAACCTTTACTATTTTTCTCTTACGAACTTTCTTACCTGTGATGAATTATGAGCAAGGTTGTTAAAGCCCTCGAATATGCCGATATTGAAAAAAGTTTTGCCGGCGTGCGGGACCTCATCTTGGTCGCCCCCAATAAGGTCGATTCCGCTTTGGACTACAACTTCCGCAAATCCCTGCGGGAAAAAAAGGTCCGTGCCAAAATGGTCAAAAACACCTTAGCTCGTAAGGTCCTCGAAGCTCAGGGCATTACCCTCGACCCCAAGGTTTGGTCCGGCACCACCATCGTTTGCTGGGGGGGCGAGTCCGTCAAGGACCTTTCCAAAGCCGTCGATTCCTTCATCAAAGAAACCGAAAAGAAAGACCCCAAGGCCAAAGATAAAT
>CAZFDX010000690.1:0-6767 GCA_964518325.1 uncultured Alcaligenaceae bacterium
GCCATCGATGGTCCCCTTGGGGGAATCAAAATCGCTACGGAGCAATTCGACGAAACCACTACCCCCGATACGAGACGATTCGATCCCGATTTGGCTGAAGTGCATCGCATGACGGAGTTAGTCCGCGAGTTTTTGCCCAGCGTCAAACGCTCTCTCCGAGGAACCAGTTGCCTTTACACCAGCACGCCGAATTTTCGATTTGTGATTACGCAACATCCCGAACATTCGCGGGTCTGGTTTGTTTCACCATGTTCGGGGCACGGGTTTAAGCATTCGGCTGCTATCGGCGAAGCCTTGGCCCAAAGCATTCTCACCGGAAAGCTCGATGAAAAAATTTCGGGCTTCTCATTCCCCCAATGAAGGGGGGGATTATGCTGATTGGGTACAATTCTTATTCCCCCAATGAAGGGGGGATGATGCCCTTTGGGACACAATTCTCGGAAGAAAAATTTTCGGGCTTCTCATGCCCTAATGGAAGGATCGATCTTCAACCTTGGCGGGGGGCGTTTAACTGAGAATCTCTTTGATAACATGACCATGAACATCGGTCAAACGACGGTCAAGGCCATTATGGCGAACGGTCAATTGAGTATGATCGAAACCGAGTAAATGCAACACCGTGGCGTAGAAATCCCAAACGGTGGTGACCTTTTCCACCGCTCGCCTTCCGAATTCGTCGGTGGCGCCGTAACTGATTCCCCCTTTGACACCGGCCCCCATCATCCAGCAGGTAAACCCATCGGGATTATGGTCTCGTCCAGGCGTTCCCGCCTGTTGAGTGGGCATCCGACCAAATTCGGTCGTCCATAAAACAAGAGTTTCTTTGAGAAGCCCCTTCTCCTTTAGGTCGGTTAAAAGGGCGGCGGTCGGTTGGTCGAAAATGGGGACATGACGTTCGTAATCGGCCTTCAAGGTTTTATGGGCATCCCAATTCAATAGGCCATCGGCACCCGAAGCCCGCGACGCACAGTACAAATTGACATAGCGAACCCCTCTTTCGAGCAAGCGGCGGGCGAGCAAGCAATTGCGTGCATAGGCGGCCACCAATTTATTTTCGTGGTCCGTGCCATATCGTTTATGATCCGCTGCCGATTCCTCGGCCAAGTTCATCACTTTCGGGGCCGACAGCTGCATCTTTCCTGCGAGTTCATACGCTGCAATCCGAGCTTGAAGATCGGTGTTCCCTGGATCGGTCTGCGCATGATTTTTGTTCAACGTGCTGAGCAAATCGGTCAGGGCCTTTTGATCTTCTATTCTCATCTCTTTCGGAGGATTCAGATTCCGAATGGGTTGATGGGCTGCCATCATAATCCCTTGATGTTGCGCGGGAAGAAATCCATTGGACCAATTCGCTTTGCCGTTGGGGGGTTCCCCACGAACATCGGTAATCGCCACATAAGCGGGAAGGTCTTCTCGTTCCGAACCCAGAGCATAACTGACCCAAGCACCGGCCGAGGGGAATCCTTCCACCGCATGCCCCGTGTTCATGAAGATGCAACCGGGGCCATGCGTATTCGTCTTCGAGGTCATCGAATGGATAAAGGCAATATCGTCGGCATGCTTCGACATATGGACAAGCATCGAAGAAAGCATTTTGCCACATTTGCCAGCCGGTGCGAATTTCCACGGGCTGGGGAATAAGCCCCCGTTGGCTCCCTGAAAGGAAACGAGCTTTTCTTCTCCAGGTAGGGGTTTCCCCGCATTTTTTTCCAGCGAGGCCTTGTAATCCCAAAGGTCTAAATGCGACGCTGCGCCTGGACAGAAAATTTGCAATACCCGTTTGGCCTTGGCAGGGTGATGCGTTTGCCCGACCCCTGCTTTCCAGACCGTCGATTTTCCTTGCGCTTCTTGCGATAAAAGATCGGTCAATCCCAAACCGGCCATCGCCGTGAAGACGTTTCCGAACCAATCACGCCTTGAAAATGTTTCGGGTAACAACATAGCGGACCTTGGAAAAACGGGACCAGAAAACCTATGGTAAAAGCCTGTCACAATCGTTCGATTTCGAGCGGACCCCTGTTCATACGAGAGACCCCTGTTCATACAAGAGACCCCTAACGCAATTAAGCAAAAAGGGATCGGATGGGGTTCCCTTGAGGAACCAAGGCTAGGGGGCGATTCAAAGGATCGAGAATTTGCATTTCGGCAGAAAGTCCCAAGGCGTGGTAGATCGTTGCGATAATATCGGCGGCCGTCACCGGATCGCGACTCGGATAAGCACCATGTCGATCGCTGGCACCGTAGACAAAATTCTTTTTCATCCCCCCCCCCGCGAATAGGACCGAATAGCAATGCTCCCAGTGATCCCGACCGGCACCGCCATTGATTTTCGGCGTGCGACCAATTTCCCCCATCACCACCACCAAGGTCCGCTCAAGCAAACCTCGCGAATTCAGATCATCCAGCAAGGCAGTCATCCCCAAGTCGAACGGCGGCAAAAGCTGATTCTTCAGTTTCTTGAAATTATCGCCGTGAGTATCCCAAGTGGCATTGGCATCGGGTGCCCAAGAGATGCAAGCCAAACGGGTGCCCGCTTCAATCAATCGACGGGCCAACAACATACTTTGCCCATAGACGTTCCGACCGTAGCGATCTCGAACCGCAGCCGGTTCTTGTTCGATCCGGAAGGCTTTTTGGGTGTGCGATGATCCCAACAGGTCAAGGGCCTTGTATTGCAGTTCACCCACTTGACTGATGGAAGCATCTCGGGTGGCAATATCTTGATTCAGCGCACTCAATAAATCGCGGCGTTCCTGAATTCGCTGACTGGTCGAATCACTCGGTAACGAGAGCGAAGGGGGAACGAGTCGATCGGGTTGGTTCCCTGGAACCACTAACAGGGGATCGGCCCCTTTCCCAAGCCAACCGGCCAAAAACCCCGGTTGGGGCGGGCCACCGGCTCCTTCTGCCGTGAGATATGGCATCAACACATAGGGTAGATTCGAGGAACTGGGTCGATACCGCCCGAGGACCGAGCCGATCGAGGGATGATCCGTTTTCTTCGCACCCATGATTCCTGCACGGACATTACTGCGCACACCCGTCAGGGCAGTATAAACCGCAGGGGCATGAGCCACTTGATCATGATACACCGATCGGACTAACGTGCATTGATCCATCACCTGAGCGAGCTTGGGCAAATGTTCACAAACTTGAACGCCCGTCATGGTCGAGGCAATGGGGCTAAACTCGCTGCGCATTTCTTTGGGAAGGTCAGGCTTCATATCCCACATATCGAGGTGACTAGGCCCCCCATTGAGAAACACCAAAATGCAGGAATCGGCCGTGGGAGAATGTTCCAATTCGCTCGCGGAACGAGAACGACTTTTCTCGGCTGCCAACAGATTTGGTAACGTGAGATTCAATAAACCAATTCCACCGATTTCCAACATATTGCGGCGGTTCAGGCCGACAGGTCCCAGACAGGAGAGAGGATGACTCATGACACAACCTTGAGGAGAACACACAGGAAGGAAGAAGGATAACTTACCCCAAATTTTACCAAACTCCCTGTTCGATGCAACCAGAAAACCCCCTCAATCCAAGAGTCGAATGACGAAATGACGCAATGACCCATAACGAATAACGAAGAAGGTGAAGGGTCAAACGGTGAAAGGTCAAACGGTGAGAGTTCAAACGGTGAAAGGGGAGGGTAAGGACTGGCGAGAAGGCGAGTCGGTGCAGGCTCATCGTGGTTCGGCGGGAGAGAGAGGGGGAGGGGGGTTCAGAAATTTCTCATAATCTAGTTCATAAGGTAACACTATCATTTTTTCGATGATTCAACTTCATTGAGGTACGTCTCAAATGCTGCGTGTTGTTTGCATGGGTTTACTGTTTCTAGGAATGGTGACGCAAGCCATTTCCAATGAAACCGAAGTGGGGCCGAAACCCACTCTCGTGGCTCCGTTCGATCTGTCGGAATATGTCCCCCTTTCCAAGGCCAAATCGACCAGCATTTTGCGGAGCAAGGATATTCTGGCGTCGATCCCTCCTTATTTGGGAGTGCAATTGGTCCCCAATGCCAAGGGGTTAATCGTTTCGCAAATCGATGGTCAGTCACCGGCTGCAGGCCTGTTGAAGTCTGGGGACGAAATTCTCAGCGTGGATGGGAAGAAATTAGACCTGTCGAATTTTCGGGAATATCTGCAAACGAAAGCCTCGGGCGACAAACTGCAATTTGAAGTGAAACGAAACAATGCCATCGAAAAGGTATCGGTCACGCTCGTGCCGAGTTCGTCTCCCTTGATTTCGACCCCTAAAGGAGGCAACTTTGCGGGTCGTGCCATCATGGGGATTCAAACCGAGACGGCAGATAAGGGGGTAAAAATCACCGCAGTCAATCCCGGTTCGCCTGCTGAGAAAGCCGAATTGAAGGCAGGTGATCTGATTTTGTCGATCGAAGGGAAAAAGGTCACGGAAACGGCCCAACTGACGCAGATACTCAGTGAAAGAAAGGCAGGGGATGTGGTCAAGGTGCTGTTCAGCCGGGAAGGAAAGGAAATGAGCAAGCAAGTCACGCTGGCCAGTTCCAATGACGGGGCCACCGGACGGGAAGGTGGCAGTTGGGATAATCGGCGGGGTACCTTCCGCAAACCCGTTTACAAGTTGGCAGTGATTATGATGAGCTATCCCGATAAGGCCATCAACCCGAAGATCACCCCCAAAGATTGGGAAGATGCCCTGTTCAGTACCAAAACCTACACGGGCAAAAGTGTCACCGGTCAACCGGTGTATGGAAGCATGAACGACTATTATCAGGAACAATCCTTCGGGAAACTCAAAGTGGAAGGGAAAGTGTTTGCCCCCGTGAAACTCTCGAAGAAGTTACAGGAATACTCGGAAAGTCAAACGCGAACGGCCCTGCTTTCTGAAGCGATCGATTTGCTCAAAAGCCGCGAAGGGAACGATTGCCTCAAAGGATTCGATGGCATCTTCTTCCTATATGCTGGTCCGACGGCCACGACCCAGCGAGCGGGTTTGTATTGGCCTCATCGAGCTTCCTTCACCCACAAAGGGGAACGCTGGGATTATTTCATTTGTCCGGAAGGCGGAAATGAAATGGCCAACATCAGCACGATTTGCCACGAGTTCGGTCACATGCTGGGGTTACCCGATTTATATGCCAAGCCGGAAGTGCCCGGCATGGAAGGGGTAGGGGCATGGTGTGCGATGTCGAATCAGGCCCGCGGGGGCCGACCACAACATTTCTGTGCTTGGTCGAAAGAACAAATGGGTTGGATTAACCCCGTCGTGCTGGACCCTAGCGTTCCGCAAAAGATCATTTTGGCACCAAGTGATGGAAAATCCGAACAAGTGGCCAAAGTGCTGTTGAAACCCGATGGGAGTGAGTATTTCCTGCTCGAAGTTCGGAAAAAACAAGGCTTCGACCAGAGCGTTCCCGCCGAGGGGTTGTTGATTTGGCGAGTCACCGATGGACGACCTTTATTGGAAGAATCGCATGGAATTAGCGGACCGAATGGCCCCCGATCGTATCCCGAATCGGTCCCGTATCCTTCCAAGGCCAATCGTTCGTTCACCCCGTATACGATTCCCTCCAGCCGTTCCCTTAAGGGGGGGGGCAAGGATGTCTTCATCACGAACATCTATCGCCTGCCGGATGGGCGAATCACTTTCCAAATCGGCTACGAGTATTTCTGAGACGAGGATTTGGGCTACGAGTATTTCTGAGACGAGGATTTGGGATAGGTTGCACTAAACCTGTTGACGGGCATTTCGCAAAGCATCAACAAATTCTTTGGCTCGCTGCGTCAGGGCCGAATAATCTTGCGAAGCCACCCATTTCGGATCGACCAAAGGACTACCGATACCCAAGCAACATGCACCCGCCTTGACGTAATCGACCACGCTTTTCAGTTCGACACCACCGGTTGGCATCAAGCGAACTTGGGGCAAGGGACGCAACACCGCACGGAAAAAGGCGGGGCCTAGCACTTCCGAAGGGAAGACTTTGACAATATCGGCACCGGCTTCCCATGCCGTCAGGATTTCAGTAGGAGTGAAGGCCCCCGGCATGACGACCTTGTTATACCGTCGACACAGGGCGATCACCTCCCGATTCACGGTCGGTGAGACAATAAACTCGGCCCCTGCGAGAATGGCCGCCCGACAGGTCTCGGAGTCCAACACGGTCCCTGCCCCAAGGAGAACTTCGTCTCCCAAGGATTTTTTCGCTTCCTTCAGCACCTCGACGGCATCGGGCACGGTGAAGGTAACCTCGGCCACGCGAATGCCCCCCGCTGCAATGGCCCGCATTACTTCGATCAGGCCGCGAGCTTCCGTATGCCGAATAATCGCTACTAATCCACTTTCCAGAATCGTTTGTAAGGTTGATTTCATATCGCAATTGTCGAACTTTGTTGCTCCCTTGCCAAGGGGAAATTCCGAACAAATCTTCCGCAACGGTTCCAGAAACAGGCACACCAAAAGCCCGAGTAAAATATCGTAACGATCGGAAATTCTCGTTGACAAAACGGATCACAAGCGACAGTATCAAATTATGGGAACCTCAACGCAACCAACACCGACGCCAACCCTCGAACAAAGATCGCCAGATGCCGATTTGTTGGAGATGGAACCTTTCTGGCAGAAATACTCCCCCTATTATGAATTCCCAATTTCGACGGTGTTATCCCTGATCCTTCAGTTTTCGGGACTGACCCTGTTCATGCTGTTGGCAACGGGATGGATCGGCCCACAGACGAAAGTTCCGCCGTCGATTCGCGAAATCACGGTGGAAGGTCAACAAG
>CAZFDX010000691.1:0-13491 GCA_964518325.1 uncultured Alcaligenaceae bacterium
CCTATTTCCCGCACAATTCTTTGTAGCGAATTGACCTGAAAAGGTTACAATACTAAGAAGACACTCGCCGGTAGATATTCCCTGTCATGGAGACTCACCTATGCACAGCCCCTTTCCGGGAATGGACCCCTTCTTGGAAAACCCCAAACTTTGGAGTCGATTTCAACACCATTTGACCGAATCGCTGATGCAGGCCATTGCTCCGACCCTTTCGGATAGGATGACCCTTGTGGTGGAATGTCGGCGTTATGTGACTGAGGAACCATTATTCACCTCGATTATTCGCGAACAACACGATGAGCCTTATCTTGTGATCCGCAAAAAAGAAACGGGGAGTATTCTCTGCCTGATCGACTATCCTTCGTTAACCAATAAAACCTTGCCTCAAGGCCGAACGGCCTATCTGCAAACCCGTCAGAATGCGAAGGATTACGGGGCTGCCCTCATTGAAATCGATTTGCTCCTTCAGGGGAAACCGCTACTCGAATTTAATCGGGAGGGATTACCAGAATGGGATTATGCCGTGACGGTAGTAAGGCCCAAATTTCCGGACCGTTATGAAATCTACAGTGCCACTCTCGGTAAGCGATTGCCCCGCTTCAAACTCCCGATCCGTGGCGAAGATCGCGATGGGGTGATTGATTTGCAAATGGTGGTTCAAAAAGCGATCGACCGCTCGAACTTGTTGAAGGAAATCGATTACAAAACTCCACTTCCTTCGAGCTTTCCCGAAGCGAAACGAGAATGGGTTCAAAAATTTCTCAACGGTGAAATTACGATTTGATTCGCAGCGCTGTTACATTCCGTTGGTTTCCTCGAAAAGGAAGATTGAATAGAATCTCCTCTCGCCTATTGTTAGTGCAAGGAGATTTCGACCATGTTCCGATTTTACACCCTGATTTGCACTTTAGTGCTCGGTGGTTTTGTGTGTGCAGCTGAAGACCAATTAAAACTCACGCTGGTTGCCAAAAAGAATACGATCCCTTACAGTGGGGGCAATCAAGACCCGAAAGAGTATAAGGCATCCATCGAAGCCATGATCGCTAAAGCCAAGAAAGGGGAAGAGGTTCGCTTCCCAGCACCGGCCGAGATCGATTTCGTTCTCAAAATTACCAACACGGGCAAAGAAGATGTGACCATTCTCGTTGGTGGCGATGTGAATGTTTACACCTTAGATTTCCAAGGGGAAGGGGCACTCCAAGCCACTCCTTTGTTGGCTTTCACTGCCGATTTTCGCATTGGCAAGCAAGTGACCATCCCTGCAGGGAAAGATTACGAAATCCCAGTCAATCGTTTGGCCGACGGCATGCGTGGTAATAGTCGCTGGCTTTATTTGACCAAACCGGGGGAATATAAAGTCTCGGCCACTTATCAGCTCGCTGCCGATGAGGGGGGGGCGAAAGGCAAATTGCTCAAATCCGAACCCATCACGGTGAAAGTCGAAGCCCCCAAATAATCATGTCGGCAAATCATCATCTGGTTATTGGTTGTGGTTACTTGGGGCTTCGGGTCGCACGGGCTTGGTTAGCTCAAGGCCATTCGGTATCGGCGTTGACCCGATCTCGGGCCAGCGAATTTTCCCAATGGGGCCTAATTCCTTTGCTGGGCGATGTTACCGAGCCTGCTTCCTTGCAATTTCCCCGCTCTTCGGTTCAGACCCTTCTCTATGCCGTGGGAATGGATCGCACTGCGGGCAAGACGATGGAAGAAGTTTACCTTAAAGGGTTAGGGCACGTTCTCTCGGCTTTGCCTGCATTACCGGAACAAATCATCTACATTAGTTCCACCAGTGTTTATGGGCAAACCACAGGGGAATGGGTCGATGAGAACTCACCCACCGAACCGATCGAAGAATCGGGCCGGATTGTTTTGAAGGCCGAACAGTTGTTGCGTTCGGTGGCGCCGCACAGTACGATTTTACGTTTTGCCGGCATTTATGGACCCCAGCGGATTATCCGTAAAACCGCAATCGAACGGGGGGAACCGCTGCGGGCCGATCCCGAAAAATGGCTGAACCTGATTCATGTGGAAGATGGGGTGCAAGCAGTGTTAGCCTGTGCAGAGAAAAAGACCGCAGGTCAACTCTATTGCATTTCGGATGGCCATCCGCCGACCCGACGGGAATTTTATACCTTCACAGGGGAGCTTTTAGGAGTGCCGGCCGTGTTTGAACCTCCGGCAGGACCCACATGCCCCGAAACGCATCGCCGCATTTCCAATCAAAAGATGCTGACCGAATTAGGGGTAACCTTAAAATACCCTACCTTCCGAGAAGGGCTTCGCGCTTCTTTACAGGATACCTCGAATTAGGTGGAATGTGGGGGGGGGCTTGCCTGTCAGTGCTTAGGATAGGTGAAATGTAGGGGCCTGCTTTCAACACCAACGATCCCGCAACCGATCTTTCAGCCGGTTCGCGACATTTCCCTTTCTGATTCGGTGCAATGACGATGGTTAAAACGTCTTCTGATCCAGTGCAATGACGATCGTGAAAACGTCATGGTGTTCTTCACAGGGCATTACTCGTAGGCAATCGCTTCGGGGATATTCAGGCCAACGGCCTTGGCGGCGGGAATAATTCCTGCGATCAACGAAGCCAGTACGGCCACAAGGGCAATGCCACCGGCTTCTAGCCAAGGAATCAACATGGGGAAATAGAATCCCGATTCTTCCCACATCACCACTTTGAGGAGGAACCACTCCATGGGGATACCAAGTAAGAAACCTAACAGGGTACCGAAAACCCCCATCCAAAAGGCCTCGGCTAAAACGGTTTTCATCACTTGGAATCGGGTGGCCCCTACGGCTCGCAATAGCCCTAATTCGCGCCGGCGTTGCAGCACCGAGATCAGCAGGGCCATCACGACTCCTAACGCGGCCACACTGGCAACGATAAGTTGTTGCAGATAGGCCACTCGGAAAATGCGGGTAATCATCGCGCTGAGATACAAGGTGACCGATTCTTGATTTTGGACCAAGACTGCTTCTTTGGCACACAGTTCTTCCAAGGCTTTATAAGCAACGGGGTCTTGAGGTTGATGGAAGAAAACGTGATACAGATCAATAAAAGGATCGTTAAAGTATTCTTGGTAGCGTTTCCGATCGATGAAAATCGTGCCGCGATTCCAAGAATAATCCAATCCCGAACCGGCAATGGTCAGGGCTAATGGCCCCTTGGGGCTGGGAATGGTGATGACATCGCCCGGTTTTTTATTGTAGCGGACCATAAAATTATCCGAGACGATCACATAATCCCCTTGGGTGAGTTGATCGATACTCTCTAACCCGCGTGGATGCCCCGAGACGGCCCGCGAGGTCATGCCTTGTTTATACTGTTCGCTATCGAGTGCAATCATGAGGATAAAGGCCCCTTCATATTCGGGGCGGGAATAGCGCAGGCCGACCACATTTTGCACCCCCGGAATTTCTTGGCGAATTTTAAGCCCGACTTCGGGGGACATGGTCGCTTGCGAGCTGGTGGCCTGCGCGAGGTCGCCTCGGAGAATGTAGGCATCGGCCTTGAGGATCGTATCGAGCCATTCCGTCACAGGAACTTGATTGCTTCGACCCACCCCCGAGGTTTGAAACATCAGGCAGACCCCTGCGGCTAGCGCTCCGATCACCACTCCGGTTCGGCCGGGCGAACGAACAAGGTTATCGACGGCCAAGCGGCTTTCCACGCTCAGGAACAGTCGGATCAACGGCAACAGGATTTTCGCAAGGACGCTGATGAAAATCGGCATGGCCAAGAATAAGCCCGTGAGCAAAAAGAACAGGCCAAAGGTTGAACCTAATTGTGGGGCAATCTGCTTGCGGAAAGAAAGAAAGGTCAACCCCAAGGTAATCAGGGCAACAATAGAGAAGCGATAAATCAAAATCAGAATCCCCCCCGTATGATCGGGAGAGCGGCGCACCGCATCGGCGGGTTCATCACTCGCTGCTTGAAGGGCAGGCACCAAAGCGGCGAGCAAGGCGACGGTGACCCCTGCGAGTAAAGCGAAACTGGTGATTTTGGCATCCACCGTAGGGCGGGGCATTTGTCCACTTAAAAACACGGTATCTAGTTCTTTGCCAAATTCGTTGATTACCAGATCGGACATAAATTGCCCGATGGGAATCCCGAGCAGGGCACCGATGATGCCAATAAAGGCAGCTTCCAAGGTAAACAGAATGGCAATCTGCGGACGGGTGGCCCCGATCGAACGCATGACCCCGATATCGTGTCTGCGTTCGGCTACGGTCACGGCCAAGGCATTGTAGACCAGAAATAAGCCGACCACTAAAGCACCCAATGAGCCGACATCCAAAACCAAGCGGATGCTACCCACGATTTCATCGGTCGATTTACGGTTTTCCGTAGGGGTCCGAATCGCCGCTCTTTTGCCGACCACTTTGGCTACTTCCTCTCGGACGGTTTCTAAAGGCGTTGTTCCATCCAAAAAGAGATCGATTCGATTGATTCGATCCGCAGAGCGTTGTTCAAACTCCGCTTGGGCCACACGGGTTAATTTCGCAGCCTGCCGGACATCCGTAATTACTAATTGATTGGCATAGGGGGTCAGGGGGGTATCCTTATCCACATCGAGAATTGCCAGCACGACAAATTCAATCGATTCATTCGAGTAACGGACCTGAATCGGTTGGGATTCTTGCCAACCCTGCGCTTTGAGATCATCATAAGCGGCCCGAGAAATTGCGATCCAGTTTGCTTGAAGGGCTGTAGGATTCAGAACGGTCACTTGGAAGGGGGCCTTGGTCGATTTGCCTTGAGAATCCTTGCCAAACTCTTTCAGGTCGGCCCCAAACAGAACGGCCGGTCGATTGTTCGCATTGACAATCGACACCCGTTCAAAAACAAACGGCGAGATTTTCTTGATCCCTGTTAGTTGGGCCTTTTTTAGGTCCTCCACAATATCCCAAGCCACGCCCACCTCACCATTACTGATGTACAAATCAGCAATGTCTACTGGTACGGTGCTATCGTAGGCGGCTGCCTCCATACAGCGATTCATCAGGCGGGAAGAAACCAAGGTAGCAACCCCTAGGGCAATACTGAGGGCCACTAACACAGCTCGATCCCATCTTTGCCATAAATAACGAATCGTTAATGTGCGGAACAAAGCCCCCATTCACTCTCCTGAATCTCGAAGATCAATGGCCTACTTGCTCGAAGATCAATGGCCTACTTGCTTATTTGCTCAACGTCCCCGAAAGAATTTCTTCTTCGGCAACGATTCCATCGCGAATGTGTAAAATCCGGTCTCCATATTCGGCGGCTTTTCGATCGTGGGTTACCATCACCAAACAGCGTCGCCCTGGTTCCGGAAGGGCACGAAGAATTTGCAGGATTTCTACCGATGTTTTGGAATCGAGATTCCCCGTTGGTTCGTCGCACAAAATGGCTTCGGGTTCCGAGACCAGTGCCCGTGCGATTGCGACCCGTTGCATTTCCCCGCCGGACATCTCTTCTGGAAAGTGATTGGCCCGATGCCCCAAATGAATTCTTTCCAAGGCAGCCCTCGCCCGTGAGAGAGCCGTCCGACGGGTTACGCCATCGAGCATTAACGGCAGGGCCACATTCTCATCGGCCTTGAGGGTGGGTAGCAAATTGAAGAATTGAAACACAAAGCCAATTCGTCTTCTTCGCAGTAATGATCTTTGGCGATCCGACAGGGTTTGCAGATTAATATCTTGGAAGATGACCTCTCCGGAAGTGGGGGTATCGAGGCTTCCCAGCAGATGCAACATCGTTGATTTGCCCGATCCACTTGGCCCCATGATGGAAACGAATTCCCCCGCTTCGATACTCATCGAGGCCCCACGAACAGCATGAACGGTACGCGTCCCTTGGCGGTAAGTCTTCGTGACGTTAATCAGTTGCAGCATTCGCGTGTTTCTCGGTACCTTTTCAGAAGTTATCCACAGCTAATCGTATTAATAGTAGGTATTTTACAAGTTCAACCAGATTTGTTCACCTTGTTGAGATGAATGATTCCTATCATCTGATCATCTCTCATCGGATTGGTATACCGGCCAAAGAAAGGATCGGGTGAAGGGGTTACCAATCGTTGCTAAGAACTTCTCCTCGGCTAGGTGTGACCGCCGCCCAAAAAGTTATTGGAGAAACGCTTGGTTTGATGGTTCGCACACTGCCATCAGCCATCGCAATCAGCAAACCGCTCGGGTGCGTTGCTTGGGGCATGCGGTGATCACACTCGCTAAACGAGGGACGAACTTGGAATGTTACAGTTGGTTCGGGCAACCCCGAACGAAACCCCGAGAATGGTTCGGAAGGAAAGTAGTCCGCATTTTCTCGATAAATCAACGATTTCGGATTGGCAAACATGGGAGTCCGAAACCATTGTTGACGCTCGACAAAGTAAAATTGAGAATCAGTCGCATCATAGTACCAATTCGACCAAAAATCTTTGCATCGTGTTGCGTAGCGTTCCGCGATAGCAATTGTATTCGATGCGCCGTCAGTCATATTTTTTTCCGGCCCCGTTCCTTTCCAATACGCAAGAGTATTCAAGGCATAACTCGTGAAATCCCAACTTACGAAACGTGTTGTGGTTAAAGAAGGGTCGAGAGGGTTGTGAAAAACGGGAATTCGATGAGGAGTTGGGGTTGCCCCTTCAGCAGTCGAGACAAGTACCCAATAATCATTTTCTTGCTCGATTTGGCTCAAAAGACCCATATAAGGGGAAAGAACATGACCATTTGGCAGAACAATACCAGTTGCGCACGGAAATTCATCACTGTTTGATGATGCGTAGTTGTGACTAGCAAGAATCAACTGACGAAGATTATTTTTCGAGGAAATAAGTAATCCTGTCATCCGGACTCGTTGGACTGCTGGAAGCACTAGCCCAATCAAGGTCGCGATCACTGCCATCACCACAAGCAATTCGATGAGTGTGTAAGCCGATTTTTTCTTACTCACTTCGCAACCTCCTGTTGTTCCATGCCGAGATGTTGTTTCATGCCGAGAATAATTATACCGCCTTATTTCTTCTGAGCAGTAAAGTTGATCGTTTGCTTGATTTCAGCGGGTGCACCACCACCTTTTGGAGTGTAGAGCATACGTGCGGTGAACTTAATATCCCAACCGTTCTGAACATCAAAGGTGTATGTGATTGTTTTAGGCCCCTTGCCTGGCGATGGTGGGCCTTTTGGAAAACCAGTCGAAAATGTTGGAATCGGGTTATTACCGAATGGATTGAATGTTAATACCTCCCACGCCTCACGAGCTTCGCCAGCCCATCCTAGAGCGTCCGAATTAATTTCATGAGTGACATCAATCGAAACTTTTGCTACGTTTCCAGTCCAAATAAAAGAAGGTTGCCCGACGTTGAGTTCGGTTTTTCCGTCGGCTGCGAAGAGTTGAGTTTCGCTTTCGCTTGAAATGATGATGGCAAGGGTGATAAACACCATTGTCAGAAAAGTTCTCAGGGTCATGTTTATATTTTGAGTCTTGAAATTAATTAGGGAAAAATTGTACCACCCCGTCGGATTTTGTCAACAGATATACGATATTCTTTTGTGAAGTTTGAAGTTGAGAGGCGAGCTGGAATAAAAGGAATTTCCAAGCGATTTTGGCGTTGGTCTGCGTGAGCCATGACAGCTAGTGGGATCATTATTGGAGCATCAAAATCCGAATTGTGACCCCCCTACTCATTTTCTGCTCCACCCAGATTGACCAGTCCTGCAAAAAGATCACTTGGGAGAACGATTGAAATTGTTACACTATTAAAAAGCCTACCTTGGAACCACTGACTTGGTTTCAACAAGGAGGGGCGTTTGGATTCGGATTTGAAGCACTGTATTGAGAATCACTTATGTCGGTCAATCGACCTTCACCTGAAGACGAACAGATTAAGAAGTTACGACGACAGGTTGAACATTCGTTAGAACAACTGGCCGCTCTCGCAGGGAGCAATATCCCTCCGGCTGAATTTTATCCCGAGTTGATTCAACGTGGGGTGTTGGGGATTGGTGCTTTTGCCGGTGCCGTCTGGATTCAATCGCAACAGGGGTTGATTCAACCTTTAGCTTTGGAGAATTTCGAGCGGCTGGGTTTAGATGATCGGCCGGAATCTCGTCAGTTGCATAATGCTTTGGTTGCCGTTTCGATGGAAACCAAAAAATCGGCGGTATTGGGACCTAATCAGGCCGCTCAAGGATTTCCGAACGCAGGGAATCCCACACCGTACCTGTTGGTTCTGACCCCGTTTTACAACGAGAATAACGAACCTTGCGGTTTAATTGAACTGTTGCACCCGCAGAATATCCACCCTCAAGATTTATTGACCTATGCCAGTCAACTCTCGGGGTGGGCCTCGCAATATATTCGCAACAATAGCGCCAAACGACTTTTGCAGGAACAACGCCTGCTCACCGAGATCGAAAGTTTTAGTCGCAAGGTACACAGTTCGTTGAACCCCACACAAGTGGCCTACTATGTGGCCAACGAGACCCGAAGGCTCATCAAATGCGATCGGGTTTCTGTGGGGGTTCGCCATGGTCGGAAGGTCACCATCGAAGCGGTCAGCGGCGCTGACACGGTGGAACGGGCCAGTAGCCATATTATCAAAATGCGAAAGCTCTTCGATGCTGTGATTGAATGGGGGGAAAAGCTCACCTTCAAGGGCAAACTCGATCCCACTTTACCACCGAATGTACGAAAAGCGTTGGATGAATATCTCAAGGAAAAAACACCCTCGCTTTTGGTTTTGTTGCCTTTGCGGGATGATCGCGAAAAAAACAAGGAAGGCGAAAAGAAACCCCTGAAACCTTCCCGTTCTGCCTTGATGATGGAGGTATTCGATCCTCAAGAAAATATGGATCAGATGGAGGAGCAATTACTGGTCCTCAGTAAACACGCCGAGACCGCCCTTTACAATGCTGCGGAAATGAAAAGTGTTCCGCTCAAACCCCTTTGGTGGCCTCTGCAAAAGGTGCAACAAGGATTGGGAGGCAAAGACCGTTTTTGGTTGTTCACTGCCGTTGCTGCGTTCTTTCTTTTAGTCTTCGCTTTGATCTATTTTGAAGCCCCCATCAAGGTCGATGCCAAAGGACGCCTTGTGCCGTTGGATCGTCACTACGTCTATTCCAATGTGGAAGGACAAGTGCGAGAAATTAAGGTTTTTCCCAATCAAGAAATTCCACCCGATGCCGTGATTGCAGTCCTTTATAACAGCGAGTATGACCGCACGATTCGGGAATTACAAAGCAAAGAGAAAGGTTTAGATCACGAAATCGAAACGATTAAATCGAACCTGCAAAGTCGCGAGACCCAACAGAATCCCCAAAGGAAAGCAGAACTTGAAACCCAACTGGTCTCGAAGGAAGCGGAACGGAATCAGTATCGGGCACAATTGGATAACTACGCCAAAAATCTCCGCTGCGATTTAACCCGTCCGGGCTATTATACTGTGCATGCCCCCAATTTTTTGCCCGCCCGAGCCGCCTCGGGGTCCGCATTATGGCGCGTGGTCACACCCGATTTTCGTGAACAACTCTTGAATAAGTCGGTCAAAAATTCCGATCCGGTTGTTCGTGTGGGGAACGTCAACGGGGGCTGGGAAATTGAACTCAAAATCCCTCAAAAACATATCGGACGGGTGATTCGAGGCTTCAAGACCGACGATCCCAATGAATATCTGGAGGTGGATGTTTTGGTGAGCAGTCAACCGTTACCCGGCCATCAGGGGGTCGGGCGATTGTATCGCCGAGATATTTCTTCCAGTGCCGAGCCAAACTTGAACGATCAGGATGAAAACGAACCCGTTGTTCGTGCTTTGGTCCGCATCAACACACCGGATATTGATCCCCGTGACCACATCGACGAAAAATTGCTCGTGACCGATATTGAAGTCCGAACGAAAATCCGTTGCCAAAGTCATTCGATTGGTTATTCGTACTTCTACGGCGTTTGGGAATTTTTATATGAACGGGTGATCTTCCCTTATTTTTGATCGAAGCAACCTTCACCTTTGATCGAAGCAACCTTTGGTGAAGAATCGGAATCGAAGGGGGGGGGGAGAATCTCCCTTTCCATTTTATCGTATTCACACATTCAGGACGGACGTTCTTGGAATGTCGCTCACGATCCCAAAATGAAAAACAGCGTTTGTCCCTTTGAGGATCGTTAGGGTTTCGTGCCCACATACAAAGTGGCAATGCCAAAGGTGAGGGGACGGAACCAAACCTGAGTTAATCCCGCGGCTCGCATTTTCTCGGCCAAGGCTTCGCCATCGGGAAATTCCATGACACTCGCAGGGAGATAGGCATAGGCCTGTTCGTCGCTTTTGGAAAAGGCTTGGCCAATGCGTGGCAGCACATGCTTAAAGTAGCCTGTATACATTTTGCCGAGAAGCCAATGCCTTGGTTTGGAAAATTCCAGTACCGCGACCCGACCACCCGAGCGAACGACCCGAGTCATTTCTCGTAGGCCCAAATCGGGATTGGTGACATTCCGCAGACCAAACGAAATCGTTGTGACCTCGAAGGTATTATCAGCGAAGGGGAGATGTTGCGCATCGGCTTCGACAAATTGAATTCGCGATTGGGATTGGGCTTTGGCATTTTTCCACACCGCTCGTTCCAACATGCGGGGAGAAAAATCGGCCCCGATGATGGCGATTTTTCCACCTGTCACGCGATCGTATTCAAAAGCCAAGTCCCCCGTACCCGTACATAAATCCAGTAGGGGGCCTGCTTGCACAGGGACCAGTTTCGTAACGGTTTTTCGCCAACGCTTGTCGATGTTCAGGCTGAGTAAATGATTGAGGAAATCGTATTTCCCAGCAATGCCATCGAACATCCGGCGAATCCGCACTTCGCGACGGTCTAACAAATCGGCCATGAAAAGAAATCCCCTCGATGAATGACCCTACGCTATTTCTAGTCGGCGTTGCCTTTCAAAACAACCGAAGGCCCCTTCCTGAAGCAACAACGGGAACTTTGTTGATGCGAACAACAAGACTTGTTATTCGATTGCTCATCGGGTTGTTGCGGTAAAGGGTGCAGAGAACAAAAGGGAGTCTTTTCGATGGAATGAACATGGAATGGACTAGCATGAAACGGGAAGGGGCGTGATAAAATCCCGATTGCTTGAACATTCCAATTGCTGGTACAATACAGGGGTATGGCCTCGGAATCTGAACCATCGCCGAAACCGAACGAGGAACCTGCGGAAGGCACGCTGCTGCCGCATCAAGCCGAGGCCGTGAATGCCGCTGTTCAAATTGGCTCGCAAACGTGGGAAATCGATGATGCTGAAGGGCTACTCAACCCATTGGCGTTCCCTACGATGGTGCCCGAATCATCGCAATCGAATCCGCTTGCCCCCCCCCCATCGGAAAATCCTGCACCGTCCACATCATCCAAGTCCACGCCGCCGACACCGTCCACGCCGCCGACTCCTTCCACGCCGCCGACACCTTCCGTTCCTGCGGCTCCGCCTGCATTGGCTCTTGCGGTTGTGGAAGAGTCGGTTCCGCCGACCCCTTTGCAAATCATCGAAGCGTTACTTTTTGTCGGCGGGCCTCCGCTGACTTATCCTCATGTTCGCGATGCCATTCGCGAATTGACCGAATTCGAGTTCTTGCAGATTATCGATCGATTGGATGAAACCTACCGCCAGCAAGCCCGCCCCTACGAGATTGCTAGCACTCTTCGGGGATATTCGTTACGGCTGCGTTCTCGGTTCGAGCCGGTACGCCAACGGATGTTTGGTGGCCCCCGTGAGATTCGCTTGAGTCAACCGGCCTTGGATGTTCTTTCGATTATTGCTTATCGGCAACCGATCACCGTGGCCGATATCGATACCCTTCGGGGAATCGATTCTATGGGATTGATTCGGCAACTGGTTCGCTTGGGCTTGGTGATGAATACCGGCAAAGGCGACCAAGGCCCGACCTATGTCACAACGGAACGATTTTTAGAGATGTTTGGTCTAAAAGATTTAGAAGATTTACCGAAACTCGGGGCCACCAAAAAAATTACCTAAAAGGTGTGAGAGCTTCAAAAAATACTTCTTGGATCGAATCAGAACATCCCCAAAAATTACCTGAAGCGAGTGGAGGGGGGGGCGTCTCCCACGAGAAAAAGCCCAGCGGACGAGGAAAAGCGAGTCTATTTGTTCAATTTCATCTTGAGATTCTTCACGATAAACCCATACTCATCGGCTAGCTCTTCAATGAGTTTCGCCGTGGGTTTGCCTGCCCCGTGACCGGCACGACTTTCAATCCGAGCCAACACGGGAGCTTCCCCTGCTTGGCAGTGCTGAAGTTGAGCGGCAAATTTGAAACTATGCCCCGGAACCACACGGTCATCAGTATCGGCCGTAATCACCATAGTTGCAGGATATTTGGTTCCTTTCTTGAGGTTATGGTAAGGCGAGTATTTGAGCAAAGCGGTAAAATCTTCGGGATTATCGGGCGAGCCATAGTCATCGACCCAGAATCGTCCCGCAGTGAATTTGTGGAATCGCAGCATATCCATCACCCCGACATGGGGCAAACAAACACCAAATAAATCGGGGCGTTGTGTCATGACCGCACCAACCAACAGCCCCCCGTTACTTCCCCCTTTAATCGCGAGTTTGGAGGGGTTGGTGTACTTCTTCTCAATGAGGTATTCTGCAGCGGCAATAAAATCATCGAACACGTTTTGTTTTTGGGATTTGGTACCGGCCTTGTGCCAACTTTCGCCGTATTCCCCCCCCCCACGCAGGTTCGCCACGCAATAAATGCCCCCCATCTCCAACCAAGCAGCAATGGCAGGGGAAAAGGCCGGCGTTAACGAAATGCTAAATCCTCCGTAGCCGTACAGCAGGGTGGGAGTATCGCCGTTGAGCTTCAGGTCTTTGCGACGGGTGATAAACATGGGAATTTTAGTACCATCTTTACTGGTGTAAAAGACCTGTTCCACGATGTAATCTTCGGCCTGAAACTTCACTTTGGCTTGTCGATACAACGTCACCTCGTTGGTGTTGAAATCGTAACGGAAGATACTCGGCGGGGTTGCATAACTCGAAAAGCTAAAGAAGGTTTCTGTATCGGTTCTTTTTCCGGCAAAGCCACCGGCCGTACCAATCCCTGGTAAGTTGATCTCGCGGAGGAATTTCCCACCCAAGGAGTAGAGCTTCACCTGCGTTTTGGCATCCTTGAGATAAAAAGTAATCAGGGTGTTCCCCACGACATTGGCCCCTTCCAGTTTTTCCTTAGCTTCGGGCACAATCTCTTTCCAATTTTCTTTCGCGGGTTGCCGAATATCCAAGGCAATGATGCGTCCATTCGGGGCATTGTTATCGGTTTTCAGGTAGAAGATGGGGCCATCGTTATCAATCAACGTATAATCATTCTCGAATACGTCGATGAGATCAACAAACATGGCATAAGTTTCACTTAGATCACGATAGCTCAGCCGATATTTGTGGTCTGTCCCCTTCCTGTCTCTTATCCCCATCTCCGAGCCCACGAGACCGTA
>CAZFDX010000692.1:0-4347 GCA_964518325.1 uncultured Alcaligenaceae bacterium
GGAAGTCGACTTAACGCATCCGAAAGTTCTGCCGAAAGGGGACGTGGACACAAACCGCTCGATAACCAAAGTGACGTAGGGGTTATGGACCCCAACGCAGAAACAAAACAAATGGTCTGGATGGCCGGCTTGTCCGTTAAAAATGGGTCACCAACTAACCAGAAAATTCCGCCAACGATAGCGACATACCATGCCAACGCCCAAAGTCCCACCACGCGATCAATCAAAATCGTGGCAACGGCGACAGTCCGACGAGATTGTTCCTTGGAAATTGCAATAGCCTTGAGAATATCCCCACCGACGGAAGTCGGCAAAATCGTATTGAAGAAAAAGCCCACTAGCCCCAAGCGAATCGCATTCCAGCGACTAAATTCCAACCCCTGTGCTCGGACCAACAAATGCCAACGGATAAACGTCACCATCAGGGCCAAGGCCGCCACGAGAAAGGCACAGGCCAAGGGGGGATACTCGATTTTCTGCGAGAGGACATCTTTCAGGCCGGGGGTCGTGCGAATTTGAACGATCGCAACATACGAAGCCCCCCCCGCCACCAACGAATGAGCTGCCTGAGCAGGGGTAGGCTCGCTGGTTTTTTCCTCCCAATTGAGAGAAACGACATATACGAGCAAGCCAATGGCCAACCCGTATTTCACTAGATTCTTCCAAAGAGAGGACTTCACGCGATTAACCATCTCCGCTCAAGAATTTTGCGAACCGACAACCGGTCCTGATACTCATTGAATTAAATCGATGAAATCTTGTCCAGAAAAGTCATTGACGAAGGGGGCATTGGCTCCTAGATTATTGTTTCACAAATGGGGTCGTAGCTCAGCTGGGAGAGCGCTTGAATGGCATTCAAGAGGTCAGGGGTTCAAATCCCCTCGGCTCCATTCAAATATCCTTTAGGCTAGGCATTTTTATCGTTCTTTTCATTACAAACCCCTCTTTTGTAAGCATTTTTTTCACCTGTTTGAATGTTTATCTGGGAGCTGTCTTTAACATCATCTTGCAACTTTGAATCCCGAGTTTTGGATGTTTTTTGTTCGCTGTGCCATGTTCGCTTAACCAGTAGTTAGCAAATCCGTTTAGCAACAGTCGCTTAGCTCTGCCCGAAAATTCGACCAGCCGCAATACCGATTTTTAATGTTGAGAATCAGACCTTCGGCATCTTGATAAACGCTTGATTAATAATAAGATAAGAATCAAAAATTTTTCCACTGAATGCCCGTTATGCAAACTATTGGACTCACCTACCCTGAGTGGAATCAGGCAATTGGAAATTTCTGTTTTCAAGAAACTAACGCAGGGAAGCCAATTCGATTTTCAATTGATCCCCTCATTTTGCAGGAAGCCTCACACAATCTAAAACAAACTGAGGTATATGACACTCCCGAGGATGCCGCAACGGATTTTGTCAAAAAAGTTGTCCAGAAAATGAAAGAAGACCTAACGGAACCTTGGTGGTTTCGCAAGGGAACGCAGGATAAAAAACCAACACACTTAGCCAAGTTAGCAATTCAAGTCCTCGCAGTTTTCTACATGAGCCCCAACGAAGATGGAGAGAGCAGCTACTGGGAATCGCTCCGAAAGTTGGTTAAAGTGGTAGACCCGAAAGTTGGGTTAGGAGGGTGGGGATCTGAACGATTCTCTGAATACCAAGAAAATTGGAAGGAACTTCGCTGCTGGTGCAACGACATTTGTAAAGGAAAATATGGTGAACTTCCCCATGAAAACAATCTAAAAGGTTACAAACACGTTAAAATTCCACTTGCACACGGATTGCTTCGGCAAGAGGATATTCAAAAATTACCGCAGTTCTTCAAAAAAGTGGGGTTTCGAGCTGGTTGGGAAATAGATTTGAACGAGTTTCGGAAAAAAATAAATGCCCACAAAGACCAAATGGAGTATTTTCCAAGCTCTCATTGTCGTCGTGTGTTAGCCGAGTCCGTAAGGTTTGAGGGTGCTGTTCGACAAATTCTCTATGCATTCAGGCAATGGGACGGTTTGAACGAAGTAGATTTGAGTAAAAAGCGACAAAATCGAGTCAGATTAGTCTTACACCTCTCGGGAAACCATCTTGAGAAGGCAGAATTAACCAATCTCTCAGATAGAGATAAAATACTAGAAAAAAAATTCCGAATCGAAGACGGACAAATTTGCTCCACTCATTCGTATAATCCTTTCGACTCAGAGCTTCTTATAGCTAAAAAAGAAGATCGCGGTTACACCGAAACCAACTTTTTTCGCAGGGGCGAAGAACTTGTAATTGCCTTCCCATCCACGTTGTTAAGGCAAATTGAACCAAGTCTAAAAAGTATCGCCAAAAAAGGAAAAGTTACCTTTGTCAGTCCCAGTCATCTCTTTGAAAATTGGAGTATTGTCAAACTACAGGTTAAGAGAAACCTTACGAAAAAAGAAATCAGATGTGAACAGTTAAGAGAGCGATTTAAGAGTCCAAGGACCCGCATTGAGCTTCTTGGTGGACTTCGATATGAAAAAAAATGGCTCGCAGGAGTCGGCCCTACAATTCGGATCAGGCGTTACAAGGTGAAAACAGTGTTGGTAGACGAAACTGCTATCGACATTGAGAATGGGGTACTCTCACCAGAAATTTGTCCTATTCTGAATGCGGTTGGAAAACATGAAATTAGGATTGAAGGAACAAGGATAAGAAAGTCTTTTGAAGTGTACCTGCCTGAACCACAATTAATTCGGTGTGACAATTCAGGTTGGAGTCGATCCACAATCGATCTATGGCCTTCGGAGTCAGATCGCAAAAGCAACGAAACAATTACCGGATCAAAGATCGAGGGAATTTGGCCTAGAATCACATTTGAGAATCGGATTGTATACTCAATAGAAGTTCTTTGGAGCCAGTTGACCACGCTTCTTAGGATCGGTGTTGTTTCTTTCGATAAAGAAACGAAAGAGTTAATAAGGGTAGCATCGTCTGATTCCAATTTACTCATCAAGCAAATAGCAGAGTTGATCCGAATTAGATTTCAAGGCAAGGTGTAAGACATGGAAAATCGATGGTTTCTAGGTTGGGTCTTGAGCTCTCCGGATGGACTTAAAGCAGGAAGAGTTCAAGTGTTAGCATCCTTGAAAGAAAATTCATCGCGTGATTACGTTGTTGACAGACGAATTGGAGAGGACGTTGGAATTGATCTTGGAAAAACCGACAAAGTATTTTGGCCACAACGTCCGGCAAGTGACATATTACCATCCACATTAGTTAGATTTCAATGTGAGCAAACAAACGATTATGGATCAGATGATTTTCCAGAACGAGATTGGTGGAAAATTCGTCAAATCAACAATAAGTGGCAGTGTGAACGATTTGGGAATCGTGTGGTTGAGGTGGATAACTTTGATTTCTTAAATTGTGATAGTCCCGTCCTGACCGGCGTAAATGAAAATGAACAAGTTTACCTTTACGATACTTCAAATAAGCGATATCTAGGACTTTGGATTGTCGGTAAATCGATTGGAGAAGATCGAGGTAAATCAATTCGCCCTTATCCGACCCAGAAAGATTTATTTGCCTTTGAAAAATTGAAGCTGCCTCCTGGATGTGAATACGTTTTCCCAGTGAACTTTGAACGATCACCCATTCCAAGAAAATATTTGCTTTGCATCCCAAAAGATTCACTTGGAACTCTATACTATTGGTACACACAAAAACAATACGCCGATTGGTGTATTGAGAAACTGAAGGGACTGGCTCCGGAGATATTCTCTCAGATTGCAAAACTATGGCCTAAATGGAAGGAAGTTCTAACAGACAAGTTAATTGAGCTGACTTCAGATCAAATAATCCATAATCAATCCCGTTGGGAGCGTTTGATAAGAGATTTTTCATACTTGCAATTGGAATCAGACAGCATCCGCCAACTGATGACCAACGAGCATTTTCAGAAAAGAATCAAAGAATATATTGTGCTTGAACAGCAACAGGCTCCTGTAATTCCCACACAATCGAATGAAGATTTAGTCAGCAAACAAAAAATTCAAATTTCAGAACTACAAAAACAACTTGACACAGAAAAAAAAGCAAGGCCGATGAGATTTCAGAGTTGAATACCAAATTAGGGCAATATGCTGAGGAAATATTACAACTCAAAAAAGAACTCAGATCAGTCCAAGATGCCTCTTCGACTCACTCGTAGAGCGTGATTCGTTATAAGAAAAATAACCCAAACTCGGAAGTTTTCGAACGGACAGATTTGACCGATCAAAATGATTTTGTTGAGAAACGTCTCTGGCCGATTCTTTCTCAGAAATATCCCTACGGGGTCGATAAAACCCTTGCAAAATTTCTCCATGCTGCGGTCTTGGGATCGAAAG
>CAZFDX010000693.1:0-3164 GCA_964518325.1 uncultured Alcaligenaceae bacterium
GTGCGGTTCTGGCAGACATCATCGCGAGTGGGCCGCCCGAACGATATAGCTTTGATGGGCTTGCCGAAACACTTGGGTCAAGCGAACGAGGGGAACCACCCCACTCGCGATGATGTCTGCCAGAACCGCACCGGGACCGACCGAGGGTAGCTGATCGACATCTCCTACCAAAACCAAGCTACACCAAGGAGGAACCGCTCGAAGGAGTTGGTTCATGAGGATCACATCCACCATCGAAACTTCATCGATCACTAATAAATCCAAATCGAGGGGATGTTCTCGATCTCGTTTGAATTTGCCCCCTTGGGTCGGGTCAACCTCTAATAAGCGATGGATCGTTTTGGCTTCCCGCCCTGTCGATTCACTGAGCCTTTTGGCCGCCCGCCCTGTTGGAGCCGCTAAACCGATTCGCAAACCCTTGGCAGCAAAAACTTCCAGAATCCCGCGAACAATGGTGGTTTTTCCGACACCGGGCCCCCCCGTGATGACGAGAAGTTTATGCGTCATGGCTGCCTTCAACGCTTCCCGCTGAGCGGGGGCCAGTTCGACCCCCATGCGCTCTTCGACCCAAGAGATGGCCCGTTGGGTATCGGTGTGGGGTAACGGATGATCTCCTTTTAACAATCTTTTGATCGAACGAGCCACCCCCAGTTCTGCTAAAAACATCGGCTTGGTATAGAGCAAGGTCGGGGCAAGTTCATCCGGAATGTTTTGAGAACATTTGGGGGCCGAATCTCGAACGAATTCATCTTCTTGCCGACCCGTTTCGATGGCCTGTCTGAGAATGTCTAAGGGGATATTCGTGAGTTCTTGAGTTTTGGAAATGACCCCCTCTTCAGGATAACAAATGTGCCCCAAATCCTCCTGAAACATTTGCAAGACATACCGAATCGCTGCCCGTGCCCGTAACGGTGAATCTTCGGGTAGCCCCAAGCGTTTCGCGAGTTCGTCAGCAATTTTGAAGCCAATCCCCCAAATATCTTGGGTCAAGCGATAGGGATTACTCTTGATTAACTCAATCGATTGATCGCCATAGGTCTTGTAAATCCGAACAGCTCGGGCCGTGCCAATCCCGTAGGATTGCAGGAAAACCATGACATCACGAACGCCCCGTTGTTCCTGCCAACTGCGACGAATTTTCTCCAATCGTTGGGGGCCAATCCCCCGAACTTCGCTGAGGCTTGTTGGGGATTGATCGATAATTTCAAGGGTCCGTTCGCCAAAAACTTCGACAATCCGCTTGGCATATTTGGGACCAATCCCCTTGATTAAACCGCTGCCCAGATATTTAATCATCCCTTCCGGAGTATGTGGCGGAGTGGTTTTCAGCTCGCTAGCCTTGAATTGCAGGCCATGTTGACGATCGTTCACCCATTGCCCCACCGCTTCGATATACTCGCCGGCCACGACGGTTGAGATCAACCCAACCACCGAAACCGGCTCTTGTTTCCCGCGAACGGACACACGCAGCACCACATAGCCGGTATCCATGTTGTGGAAGGTAATGCGATCCACCACGCCAGTTAACTTCTCGGCCTTTTCGGAAGAAAAGCTCGTTGGGGGACGCGAAGTTGAAAGGTCGTGATTGGATCGTGCTTCTGCCATACAAGGAAAGTATAACAGGTCCGCTCCCCCACTGTGCAAGGTAAGTTAAAATATCGGGTAAGTGACCTGCCTGATTTACAAAGGCTCGCGGACATCCCCCACAAGGCAAGGTAAGTTCCCATATCGGGAAAAGATAATCCTCTCTTCTCGCATCCCCTCCCAAAAGTCATAAAGTGTCGAGGTCGGTTAGTGTAAGGATTCTTGAGGATGAAAAGTTAGAGAGAAACGGGGCGTTAAGTACGACTGGCAGGCTGAATTCAACAGAGATAAGAGGTCCGATCGGGGATTAGATTAGGGAAGGTTGGTTAAACCATCGTTCGGGAACAAGTAGTTATCCATTGCTTGGGTACCACTTGCAGAGTAGTTGATGGTGCGAACCGAGCCGTCGCCAGAGAGGAACAAAGCGCCTCCCGCATAGGGGCTTCCCCAGCTACCCCCGTTGCAGCCCCCAACAGGACGGTCACGGAAAATCGCATTTCGGCTACCGCAACCCGTTCCGGTTCCTTGCCAACTATAAGCCCGACCCGTTCCGCCAGCACCACCGGTAATAATGCCTTCATCCCAGTTGTTACCTTGGCGATTGGCCACTTGTTGAGGCGTGATAGCTTTGGAACCAACAAACATAGTGTTCGAGGAACCATCGGGAATGGTGGCCACGCTGTAATTACTATTGGGGACGTTGACCAATTGGTTCCAACCTGAATCGCGAGCACCGAATACGGTTAGGTTCACCGAGTAATCGGTTGCGGCACCGGCCCAGTTGACCGTAGAGAATCCAGGGCCACCTCGAGCGGGGTCGAGATAAGTTCGGACAGGAACGTTGGTCACGAAGTTGTTGAACAGGTTGTCTTGTTCAATGAAGGGGAGAAGTTTGTAGAACACCGAGGTATTCGGGTTTGTGGGAACAGGATTCCAACCCCAGTTTCCGTCGTTCGGCAGTGCGCCGACGTTGCTTTCGTAGTTGTGCAGTGCGACCCCGATCTGTTTCAGGTTGTTGCTCGAGCGAGCTCGGTTGGCGGCTTCGCGAACTTTTTGCACTGCGGGTAAGAGAAGACCGATGAGGATGGCAATGATCGCAATCACCACCAATAACTCAATGAGGGTGAACCCTTTTCGGGTTGCTCCCAACTTGTGGGAAAAGGAGGAACGCATAGTGACTCCTAAAAAAGATAATTAAATAATGCTGTTAGTAATACTAATTATTAAATGATTTGACCAGTTAAAAGTTTCAGATTTTTTTCATTTCTTTATCTCATAATCATCCGAATGATCTCATGGCATTCAAAAAATTCCCGAACAGGCCCGAAGAGTCTCTTTTTGTGTTTGAACGCAAGTTATTTCTCTGCTTTGACTTTCGAAAAATGAAAAGAAGAATGAGAATTAGAATAAGGCGGCAGTAGGCCTCGGAAAAAAATCATCGTTCTCGATTCAGTTCTTCATAAAATCCCCGCTCAATTTTTTTATAAGCGGGGAGGTTGATTCACTTGGAGGGCCTTTGGTTTCGATGAAGGAGATACTTCAACGGGATGCAAGAGTGCGAATTTGGAATGGATTTAGCC
>CAZFDX010000694.1:0-2690 GCA_964518325.1 uncultured Alcaligenaceae bacterium
GCAGGCCCTTCGGTGAAGGTGAACCCATCGGCGAGCTTTTCGACTTTTGCAGAGGGATCGAACGGACTGGCGTTTTTACTCCCTGATGAGTCATTGGCCCCTTTTTCTTGTGCCATAACCATCATACCGATCCCGAACCAAAAGCAACCAAGACAGAAAAATTTCATATCGACACTCCATGAGAGAGAAATTTTTTGGACGAAGGAACATTCTAAGTGAATGTTCACTCTGCGGGAATGCACACTCTTCGGGAATCAACATCACGAGGGAAGACGCGCTCTGGGCGAAGGCGCACTCTGGTGGAATGATGATCTGCGGCTGAATCAACCGGTTGATTTTCGAGATTCTAAAAACTGTTTGAGTTCTCGGGCTAGGGTATGAATTTGCCGATGGCATTCGGCACGGGCATCGGCGTAACCTTTCGCAGAAACGGTCCCGCGTTTCAGGTAATCCAAAACGATGGCTTCCGCGGCAGCCAATTTGGGGCAACCGAGAGCGACCCCTTCGGCCAATTCGATAGGAATTGTGGTGACCCCGTTCCGATCCCCGTGCAGTAAATCGCCCGGATAGATCGTCAGCCCCGCCACCCGAACGGGGATATTCAGATCGACCACTTGGCAATAGCCGTGCGAGGCAATCGTACCGGTGGTGAAGCAGGGAAATTCTAGGGCCTCGACCTGATCGAGATCGCGACCGGTTCCACTTGTAATCAGCCCTGTACAACCAAAGGCTTTATAAGTCGAGCACATCACTTCGCCAAAGGTCGCCGAGACCGAAGGTTCGTCTAAATCTTGGAACACAATCACAGCAGGGGTCAGCGATTCGCTAATCAACTCGACTTGTTTGGCTAGCCCCGCATACACATCTCCCGCACGGGGAGGGGTCGCGGAACGAAATGTGGCAGTGCAGGCATAACCCACCATGGGAGGAAGTTTCGGAAAGCAGGCTTTGAGTCGGGCATCGGCGTAGCCTTCGGTTCGAGGTCGATAATCAAACAGTTCGATGACATTGCAAATGGTGGGGGTATCGTATTTCCGCAATTCAGCAAGGATCGATTCGGGTACGGGAGATTTCATGATCGGGTTCGGGTCAGAGGGCAAACAATCTCGGAGAATCAGGGGGCCAAACCATCTCAAAAAGTTTGGCGGCAAACGATCTTAGAGAATGATATAAGAACCATCGAAGGAACCAAAAGCGATTTCATTCATAAAATCAACTGAAGCTCACAGCTTTTGGAGTTTCGGGTCATGACCGCATCGCAATATCAAACGTATCGCAATCTTCCACCTTTGGCGGGTTTGTGTACGCATGAGCAGGCAGCACAACCGGGCTTGCTGGTGGCAGAGTGTGTACGTCGGCACAAGGCCTTGCATTATGGTTTGAAACGGCTGCACGAAATTTTCACGGCCCGAATCACCTCGGAACCGATTTACGAATTAAAAACGGCGTTCTCTCATCATGCCTATTTGTGTGCGGAACACATCACGGCGATTCGCAATCGTGTGGCCGAGATGCGGGAGCCTCCCTTGGGGTTGGAAGTGGTCCCGAACGAAGCCCTCGAAATTTTCTTCGACGAAATTCGCAATGCCCGAACCACCGAAGAACTTTTGGTGGGCTTGTATGGTGTGGCGATCCCTGCGGTGAAACAGGCAGCGGAAGCCTATTTCCAAGAAACGAATCCTTTGACCGATGCCCCGTCTCGTCGGCTTTTACGGTTTTTGTTGCTGGAGCTGGAAGATATGCTCCGCTTTGGGGAACAGGCGTTAGAAAAATTGGCTTGTCCTCGTGACGGAGAATGGGAACAGAATCTGCACACCATCTTACAAAATCTCGGGGGTATTGCCGGTAGCGAAACGGTAGTCGCCGTGAGACGAATCACCTCCGAGAAACCCTATGTCTACGATCGGATACCGCAACGCGATGAACGCTTCACCGACGTTTGGAACCAAGGGGTCAATGCCGAAGCGTTTTTGTACGATGCGAATTTCCCCGCTCGGGCGAAAATCTTGATGATGTACTTCAAGCGGATTCGAGAGATCGACGTTCCGGAAATGATGGCCAGCATTCTTGCAGAAACTTCAGGAAAACCTTGGGAATACTATCATAAAATGAGCCGGCAAATTTGGGATGAAGCCCGCCATGCCATGATGGGCGAAGTGGGTTTTGTGGCCCTAGGGATCGATTGGACGCAAGCCAAGATTACATGGAATTGGTCGTACCGTCTCAATACCGAGTGTAGCCCCTTGGAACGTCACGGAGTGTTGTTCTTTATCGAACAAGGATTGATGCCGAGAACAGGCAAGCGATACGAATTCGAGGTGGCCCAACAATCGGAAAATCCCTTGGCAGCGACCATTCAGGATTTCGATTGGGCCGATGAGGTTTTGCATTCGCAAATTGGTCGCGAGTGGTATGTCCCGCAGTTCGAGAATTTACAGGCTGCCTTGGATTTTGGGGATCGGGCATGGTCGAAGATTCTCAGTAACTGGGCCGAGGTTCGCGAGCGGGGCTTAACGGCTCACGAAAATTGGTGGCCGGCGATTTATACGCAGGCTTGTGAGCGCGCCGGTCTGTCCCCCGAACCGGCGATCCTTGCCTATTCGACCACCTACGAAGGAAAACGGGCCGACCTGAACGCCGTGGAGTAAACACATACATGCTTGAAGATTACACCCGATACCAGCAACGGA